>JAUZOF010000456.1 GCA_030706585.1 Bacteroidota bacterium | reverse complement strand
TGCCACATTTGCTCAAGCGGACAAAGGTGACAATATTCCGATTACTATCTCTCTGATGAAGCTAAAGGGATCAGACTCGGATAACTATACACTTCAGCAACCGAGCGGATTGACTGCAAATATTACCGCTAAACCATTAATCGTAACCGGAGCTGTGGCGCAGGATAAAATCTACGATGGAAATGATTTAGCACAGATAACTGGAGCTACTCTTGAAGGGGTAGTTTATCCTGATGAGGTTATGCTGGTGAACCAAAGAACCGGAAGGTTTGCTCAAAAAGAGAAAGGGAAAAGAATTGAGGTCTCCTCCGGTATGACTCTGGTAGGAGCTGATGCAAATAATTATACACTGGTGCAACCAAGTGGATTATCTGCTGATATTACCCCTAAACCTTTAACCGTAAGTGGTGCTGTGGCGCAGGATAAAATCTATGATGGTACTGTTATTGCTCAAATATCAGGAGCAATCCTTGAGGGGGTTATTTCACCGGATGTTGTCTCCCTGGGTGGTACAGGCTTATTTTCACAAAAGGAGGTTGGAACAGCCATAAGAATAACCGGAATGACTATTACCGGTAAAGATTCGGCCAATTATGTCTTGGTACTACCTGAAAATCTGAAAGCGAATATACTACCCCGAACTTTAACTGTCAGTGGTGCAACAGCACAGGATAAAATATACGATGGAAATAATATTGCCCGGATAACAGGAGCATTTCTGACTGGTACAGTCAATTCAGATGATGTTTCCCTGACAGGTACTGGATCTTTTTCACAAAAACAAGTCGGTGAACATGTTCGTGTGACTGACCTCTCAATGACAGGAAGAGATGCGGGTAACTATAGATTGGCTCAACCCGAAGGATTGTCCGCAAATATTTCCGCTAAACCATTAACTATTCGCGGAACCTTCGCCCAAAATAAAATATATGATGGAAATGCTACAGCTCAAATCGGAGGCTCACAGCTGGAGGGTGTGATTTCTACTGATGATGTCTCTTTGGTAGAGCAGATCACCGGAACATTTGCTCAGAAGGACAAAGGCATCAATATTCCGGTGTCAATTTTGCCGATGACGATAACCGGGGCTGATTCTGAGAATTATACGCTGTTGCAACCGGAAGGATTGTCCGCAAATATTATTGCCAAACAGCTGAAAATATCAGTTCCAACGGTAATAAACCATAAAATGTACGATGGAAATACGACTGCTATTATAACGGACTTTGGAGTTTTAGAGGGAGTTGAATCAGTCGATGTAAACAACGTCAGTGTAAGTGCGACAGCTAATTACGACAATGCTAACGTTGGAAATAATAAAACAATAACCGTTGTTTATGGCCTGAGCGGCAACGCGATGAGTAATTATAAGGCTCCAGTAGATTATGTAATGAGCGGCGCACGAATTTCAGACTATATAACTTTGGCGCCTATCTCAGCGCCCACAGCCGGTTGCGAGGGATATGACCTGGATTTGACATACACTGTATTGACCGGAAGTCCTACTCAATACAAGATTACATTTGATCAAACGGCTATTTCGGCAGGATTTCAAAATATCAGCTATAGAGATCTTTCGTCGCCGGGTAATACCGGAGTGTTGTCCATGGCTATTCCTGCAGGAATGCCTGACGGTAGATACACGGCAACCTTGCAAATGCGAAATGAATTAGGAGAGAAATCTATACCTTATTCTTTCTCTTTTACGATCAATCTCTCTTCTGATTATGTCATTCCTAAGTTTGACGATATGCTGATTTGTGATAATAGTTCCAATCGCTTCCGGGCTTATCAATGGTATAAAAACGGAATTGCCATAGACGGTGCTACCAGTCAGTTTTATACCGATACTGAAGGGCTGGTGGGGGATTATTCCCTCAAAGTGTGGACTGCAGACGGACAGGAATTGCTTACTTGTTCTAAAACCCTGGATATACCGTTGAACTCAAAAAAGCTAGTGAGTGTCTATCCAAATCCGTTGAAACAATCCACTCAAAACAGTACTGTTGAGATCTCCGGATTCAGTGAAAAGGAACTACAGGGAGCTCAGATGACAGTTTATGATATTAAGGGGATTCCGGTTTATGCGACCGGTAGTCTGACCAGAATCAATACACTTAGCTTACCTCATGCCGTAGGCTTCTATGTGGGAAGGATCACTTTTGTCGGCGGAAAAGAGCACATGTTTAAGATATTAGTTGCAGAATAATAAGGATCAGGAAATTAACCAGTATTTCTCCTGATTCCGATAAATATTTAAGTGAAAGATGAAAAAACTATTCATGCCGGCATTGTTATTTCTTTTATGTCTGAATATGCAGGCTCAGAAAACCGCTCAATATCTATACTTAAATCTCGGAGGAGGTTCGCATAATCTTACTTACGACATCAGTGATGGTACCAGAAAAGGAGCTTTGGGGTACACGGTAAATGCGGGGTACAGTCATTTTTTCTCTCCTCATTGGGGGTGGCAGACAGGACTTGGTCTTCAGTCGGTTTCAGCAAAATCTGTATTAAACTATATGTCAGGTACTCCTTCTGTGGATACAGATGGCGATTCCTATGTATTTCGTACTTATTATACTAATTGGACGGAGAAGCAGCAGCTATTACTTTTGGATATTCCAATTGGGCTTCAATTCAAACATGCTCTCGGAAGGAAAATGAACGTTCTGGCTACGGCAGGAGGAAAGATCAATATTCCTGTTTGTTCGGATTATAAAGTGAAATCCGGTCAAATAGAGACAAAAGGTTATTATAGTCAGTGGAATGCAGAAGTAAGCAATAATGCTCGTCATGGTTTTACTACGTTTACAGATCGTGTATCGGGAGATTTGTTGCTGAAGACAACTTATTCGGTTTATGCCGACCTGGGTGGACTTTATCCTGTATCAGATAAGCTTAATTTGTATATGGGTGGTTACATCAATTACGGATTGACTCACCTCTCGAATGGTGGCAGCAAAATGGTTTATCAGCAGGATGGCGTTTACAACGGACTGTTTGCATCCAATCTGATTGATCATGTGAAAGCGGTATCGTTTGGTGTAAAGGTTGGGTTGTATTTTTGCTTAGGTCATAAGAAATCAACCGAATCGAATGTTTCACAAGTGCTTGATATTACGCTGCCTGTTCCTGAAAAGGAGCCAGTTGAAGCAGTAGATACTCCTGTTGTGGTAGAGCCTCTGGTAGTTGTCCCGGTTAAAGATTCCACGATTAACGACTCTATAGTCCTTAAAGAAGATCCTTATATCCGAGCGAAAGCTATCGTAGCCACATTACGTATACGGTTTAAGCTAAATTCGGTTAAACCTTTCGGTTTTGATTACGACCGGATAAAAGAATTGAGTGAGATTTTGAAAGTCAATCCGGATATGAACTTATTGATTACCGGACATACCTGTAATCTAGGTTCGAGAAAAGTGAATCTTCGGTTTGGAATGAAAAGAGCGATTGCAGTAAAAAGAATATTCCTGAGAAAAGGGGCTTCTTCTTCTCAACTGCTGATTGAAAGCAAAGCCTATGATGAGCCTTTGGTGCCCAATATTAATGCTGCAAACAAGGCAAAAAACAGACGAGTACAACTGATTCTGGAATAAACCTCCTTAAAATGGATGTTTATTATATTCGAGCTATTTTGTTTATCAGGATAGTGATACTTAGCTCCTACCACAAAGACGTCCGGCTCTCGTCCGGACGTCTCTTTTAAGCTCTTTCTAAAACTCGAATTTCTCCATCTTCATGCTGGCAAATTCATTCAGCACTGCAATATTTTTGATGAAATGAGCGCTTTTAGCGTGTTTGTTAAGTGTTTCGTTATCTTTCCACGTTTCGCAAAACATCAAGACATTAGGACGTGTGGCACTTTCAAAAATATCGTAGGCAATAC
>JAUZOF010000455.1 GCA_030706585.1 Bacteroidota bacterium | reverse complement strand
TCATAGATGCGCGTAAATGTAGGCCTCGATACAGTCATCCGTTCAGCTGCCTGATCCTGTGTCAGCCCATCGTAGTCACACAGGCGAATTGCCTCGTACTCTTCAAAGAGCAGAATGACCGGTTCGAGCGTACTCATCGGTATGCCAAACGGCTTGAAACCCTCCATGGAAGGAGGAGCTGTTATCTTACGTTTCTGGGGCGTTCTTGCCATCTGTCATTGATTTCTGGGCTGCAAATATAGCAGTTATTATGAACATATGTTCATAATAACTGCTATATTTGCCACAGAATTAATCCGTCAGACAAATGAAACAACGAATAGAATCCAGCGAAACCCGCCAGTTTAAGGCCATATTCCCCAGCACGTTAAATGCTAACGAAACGCTCTTTGGCGGACAGGCCATGCAGTGGACGGACGAGGTGGCCTATATTACCGCCACGCGCTTTACCCGACAACGCATGTTTACCGTTAACACGGAAAATATCTGTTTCCTGAAAACAATCTCCCCGGGCTCTTTCGTCGAGGTAGTGGGACGTGTGGAGAAGGCAGGTCCGGTCAAACTGACCGTACAGGTGGAAATCTACGTGGAAGAGATGTATGGCGAGAAACGCGAAAAAGCGGTAGAAGGAGTATTTGTATTTGCCGCGCTTGACGACGAGAACCGTCCCCGTCGCATCAGCTATCCTATCGGGATTACCACACACTAATCCGGGGAAATCCGACACACTTCTGTAAAGTAAAAATCGTAAACAGTGGCTACAAATAGTGAGGTAAAAAACGGGAGTCCTGCCAGTTCTATTTTCAAACTTTACAAATATTATTCCATCACATAAAACAAGGAGTTGAACAGAAATGTTATTTGTTGAATCAAAGTTCTGAATGAAAGACAAATAACATTATGCGAAAGCTGCTGATATTAACCTGCCTGATTGCTCTATTGTGTACACAAAAAAGCTACGCCGGACCGCCCTTCAATACCGATGATCCGGAGCCGGTTGAATACAAGCATTGGGAATATTACGTTTCTACGGTCAATAACTATCAACAGGGAGTTTGGTCGGGGACATCGCCGCATTTCGAAGTAAATTATGGACTTATACCTGATGTGCAGATACATTTGCTGATGCCGGTGAATTACACGACCGTACCGCATCAGAGAGCCTCATTCGGATATACAGAGACCGAAGTGGGTGTCAAATACCGTTTCCTGAAAGAAACCGATTCATGTCCACAGGTTGGAATCTTTCCGATCATTGAAGTACCCACGGTAAAGAATGAGACATTCAGCAATGGAAAAGCCAAAATATTCATCCCGCTCTGGGCACAAAAGTCATGGGGTAAGTTAACCACTTACGGAGGTATCGGATACTGGATCAATCCGGGAGAAGGCAACCGCAACTATATCTTCTCGGGCTGGGAGGCACAATACGACTTCTCTCCCACACTGATGCTTGGTGGCGAGCTCTATTATCATTCAACAGATGTGGTTGGCGGTAAACCCGTCACGGCGTTTAACCTCGGAGGGGCAATCAATGTGAGCCCCAAAGTACATCTGATTTTCTCAGCCGGGCACAGCTTGGGGAATGGAAGCTTTTTCACCTCCTATCTGGGGCTGTTATTGACTATTTGAAAACGATTCCGGTTAAAATAGCTTCTGAATTATCCGGATGATTATTGATAACACCACACTGACAATAATCATCGTGGTAATGGGGAAGTAAAATCTGAAGTTCTCCTTTTCAATACAAATGTCGCCGGGTAAATGCCCCAGCCAGGAGAACTTATCTCCCCAGAAATAGACAACGATTCCTGCTATCACGGCGATTAAGCCCAATAAAATCAGAATTTTTCCAGTATTATGCATAGTTTCCAGTGATAATTAGACGAACAAAGTTAATGGAAAGTACGCAATACACAGAAACCCTCGATTTGTAACGCTGAGCGCTGACTTTGGAAAACGCCCTCTTTACCATCCTTAACGCATACTCAAAAACCAATGATTTAAGGCACTTGTTCTATAAGAAAGTACCCTTTTAACCTAAACACTATCTATAAAAGAGATTCTGCTTATCGTCAGGAGGGCATTGGTTCCCGTTCCAATAGGAACAACAAGATATACATAGAAAGAATTCCGAAAACAGCAGTATAATGTCATTATCCGCTGCAACTTAAAATAGCAACCGCCATGAAAAGGACTGTATTATATGTATTTATGTCAGTCGGTTCCCTTTTTATGCACCTGAATGTTCATGCTAAGACGAAACACCGCCACTCTCGTAAATTTGCAGGACGCACCCTTATACATCGCACCCATGCACATCATGCCAAACAGTCGCCTTATGCAGGAAATGGAATGCTTGCCGATGCTGTTAAGATCAATCGGATAAAGCAAAGGATTGATTCAATCTCCGCCTTTCGACCGAGTATTGCGACTGAAAATGAGGAAGACCTCTATCCGGCACTGGGATTGTACAACAACGACTGGAATACAAATGCAGTCAATCCTTATAAGGAGATGAACAATCTTCCGGAATCTATTGCCATAGATTTGTCTGCATTCAGCATGCCCTGCATGGGAGCAGTAACTTCCAACTACGGATTTCGCCCGAGTATGCATCGCTTTCACTATGGAACCGATCTGAAAGTAACCGTTGGAGAACCTATTCACGCTGCTTTTTCCGGAAAAGTACGTGTTGTAGCCTATCAGCCGGGCGGTTACGGACAAGTAATTGTAATCCGCCATAACAACGGATTGGAAACCGTTTACGGACACCTCTCCCGCCAGATCGTCAAAGTGGGACAATACGTCAAAGCCGGTGAAGTGATCGGATTGGGAGGAAATACAGGACATTCTACCGGTCCGCACCTTCACTTCGAAACCCGTTTCCTGGGTGTCGCAATCAATCCAGCTGAGATTATCGACTTTGAGAATAAAGTGACACACATGGACACCTACGTTTTCTATGCTGATACAAAAAAACGGAAGAGAGGCGAAGAACTGGCTAAAGTGGAAGGTATTGCTTACCACAAGGTGCAACTGGGAGATACCCTCTACTCTATCGCCGAAAAATACGGAACAACGGTGGATGTATTGCGCCATTTGAACAGAATCAGAAATGGCATTATCAAAATGGGACAATTGATCAGAACGGCATAAATGATGTCAAATCTTATCAGACATATCCTTGGATACACATTCGGCTTAACGATGTTTGGAATCCTGATACCCATGGGCCTGGTTAATCTGGGCGCATGGGATCATTCCGTTACACACATCAGCCTGATAGAATCGCAGGCCATACGCTGGATCATCGCTGCTCCGTTCCTGGTTGTCGGGGCCGTCTTTGCAATCTGGTCTAATATCTTTCTCTTTAATGTGGGAAAAGGCGGGCCTGCTCAGGCATTTAATATCTCCATCAGTCCCAAAACCAAAAAGCTGGTGACGACCGGACCTTATCGTTATAGCCGTAATCCGATGATGTTTGGAGCATTTACACTCTATTTCGGGGTGGGTATTCTACAGAATTCATTGATCTGCCTGCTGACGGTTTTGGCCTTTTTTACCTTCATGAGCTATATGATTAAGTTTTCCGAAGAAAAAAGGCTGCTGGATGATTTCGGCGATGAATATCTGGAGTACAAGAAAAAAGTATCCCGGTTTATTCCGATGAAACGAGTAAGATCAAATGTTCATAAAGGAGCATGACATTACATGCGATGCCGATAGTTATCGGCACCATATGTAGCCAAAACAGAAATAATTAATGACATATGAAAAGGATTAAACAGAAGTAATACAGAAGCCCTGATACAAATATTACGCGGCTCTACCGCTTCAGGTTACGTCGGGGTAGAGCACCAAAATATAAAATTCGCAATTCAAAGTCACACTACTTTAACT
>JAUZOF010000454.1 GCA_030706585.1 Bacteroidota bacterium | reverse complement strand
AGCAGTAGAGGATACCGTAACCGGTTGAGAAGAGGCAGGACTGGAACCAACTCCCTGTACATAACCCAGAAAACCGTTTGACTGTACAGCTACACTGGTAAGCGCGTTCCAGGCTTTTACCACAACGGGATAATAGGTTGCACTGTCGAGCAATCCGTTGTTGATTCCCCAGGCCATACCATAGGTAAACATTGCAGTACCGCTGGTTTCTGGACCACCGTATTCGTTCGGGTCATCCAGACTGACGTTCCAGAAACCGTCGCTGCGCTGGCGGTCTTTCAGGGCCGCGGCCATGTTTTGGAAGGTTTCGATGTATTCGGTGCGGTGCGGGTCTGTCAGTGTAAGCATTTGCAATACGCGGGCATGTGCCGAAAGCACCCATCCGTTACCTCTCGCCCAGTAAGACTCATAGCCATTCGTCGTTTTGTAGGGTGGCTTAAACGATGCATCACGGTACCAGAGGCCTTTGGCGCTGTTGTACAATCCCAGCGTGACTTTAGTGTAAGAATAGAGGTCGTACATCTTGTTGAAGTAACCGGTATTGTTATACATTACACCAAGACGGGTAAAAACCGGCATCGCCATATTCAGGGCATCAATCCACCACCAGTCATTGATAGTGGTGCTGTTGACCATATTGTCCACCGAGGTTTTGATGGAGCTGATTTTGGAAGCCGGCTTAAGCGGGTCCAGATTATAGAGGTCGATGTAGGTTTGTCCGCAAATCTGGTTATCGGCGCTACGGGTAGAGGTGCCACCATTGAGCGCCCAACTGTTATTGTTTGCCCATAAGGTTGAATAATTCAGATAAGTATCTTTCGGATAGATTTTATAGAAATCCATATTTCCGGTAAAATAGACAGCCCTGGCCCATTGATTATTTCCAGGGTCGGTATTCTGTTCTATCCAGTAATTGTTGACCGATTTCATAGATGAGATAATCTCCTGTTTCGACGGGAGGGTTTGGGCCAGCAGGCTGGCTGAAAGTAGTAATGCTCCAATAAAGGAATATAGTCGTTTCATCTGTGTTTCTTTTGTTTGATTAGAGGGTTAATGTCCGGTTGTAATTTCTCAGAAACAAAAATAAAAGGATTGAAATAGAATGGGGGAGAGGATATATTCAAATAAGAACACTCAGGAGAATAATATTGAGTCATTTTAAATAGGTTTGATTTATAGTCAAAATAGACTGACTTGAATTTGCTCTTCCTAATTGAATGAATATTCCCCCTTGTTGCGCTATTCTAAGAATATATTTGCGATATCAAAAACAAACTTATCTCTATATTATAAACAATCAAATTCTTTTATCATGAGAAAATTTTTTACTTTGGTTATTGCTGCATTTTTAGCAATTAACTTTGGTGCGAAAGCACAGACAAATCTTTTAGCTGGCTGGGATGCTAATTTATTAGGTTATCAACAAACGAATATTGCAAATACAGAAGCAAATAAATGGGGATGGGCTAGTACTTTTTCGACAGCCACTTGGGGTACCGCCAATGGATCAGGGGTTCGTTTTATGGATGTAACATCAAGTTCATCCCCAGTGCATTACAATGCAGATGGAACTGTTGCTTTTGTTGGTCGTGAGTTTTTGTACAGATGGGATGGAAGCTACTGGGGGGCAACATTATCTTTGGGTAAAGGAGATGGAACCACAACAACTGTTACACCTATAACTTTATCGGCTTGTACATCTTATACTTTGTCTGGACTTTATGAATGGTGGGCAAATGGTAGTCAACCAACTTACAGTTTTAGTGTATCAACTGCTCAAACAGGCGGAACAATTATTGCAACAGGTTCATACTCCTATCCTTCAGCCACAAAAAATCGTCTTCAATCTTTTAGCCTAACATTTACATGTCCGACAACAGGTGCATATTATATTCAAGTAAAGCAGACGAATGGAACTGGTTCTGGTAATGGAACATTAATTGGTATTGCAAATCTTTCGATGACACAAAATTCTTCTCAAACGTTGAATGTAAATAATTCATCATTTGCTTTTAGCCCTTCAGTATTATCCAAAACATTTACAGTAATTGGAAATGCTCTGACTAGTGATGTAACATTGACAGCTCCTGCAGGTATTACACTAGATAAAACAACTATTCCAGCGGCTGATGCTCAGTGTGGTGTTACTGTTACTGCTACTTTCGACAATGCAACAGCTATTTCCAATGATACTATCAGAATCACAAGCGGTACTTTAACACAGAAAATAGCTGTAAGTTCTTCTGTAAGTAGTGCTAGCTGTTTCACTCCATTGTATTCAGACCGTACCAATCAGGTTCCTGATGCTTATTGTAGCGACCTTTCAGGTTTTGGCGGATGGGGAATTAAGAGTATCGTTTATGGAGCCGATTCTTATTGTGGTAATAGCTGTGTGAAATTTGCGGGTACTACAAATACTTATCCTAACGGTGCTGCTTTGGATAAGAGCGGCTATGCCTGGGCTGCGAACTCAGCTTATCGTGTGAAGTTTATGTATAAAACGGTAGATGGAACTTTAGGTTTCATGGCAAACGGCGCAAATCCTAACTTCTCATTCTCAATTCCTCAGACCACAGACCAATGGGCTACCATTGATACCGTCTTTACAACAGGAGCTGCTCCTACAACCGGATTCTTCTCAATTAATAACGTAGATGCTAGTGCAACAGGTAAAATTGCTTATATTGATAATTACGAATTGTATGATATTACCAATATCGATGCGAGATTGAAATCCATGACACTGGATGCAGGTTCTTTGAGTCCAGCGTTTGCTCCGTCAATCACAAACTATTCAGTTTCATTGCCAACTGGAACAACATCTGTTACTCCAACTGTTGCTGCTGAAGTTGCTGCTGCTACAATTTCTGGAAACGGAACTGTAGATGTTACTTCAGGTTCGGGGGCTTCTACAATTCAGGTTACTGCAACAGACGGTGTAACTACTAAAACATATCATATTAATTATCTGGTAGGTGTACCTACTGGCATTCAGGCTCCGACACAAAAAATGACTGTAACAGTTGCCGGAGATGTTGTTAAAGTACAAGGTACCCTGGCAGGTGATGACGTAAAAGTTTATAGCGTAAACGGTCAATTGATTCAATCTGTAGTTGCAGCGTCAGATGTTATTGCTTTGAATCTGAAATCAGGCGTTTATGTAATCAAAGTAAATGACAAAGTGCTGAAAGTGGTAAAATAATATTTGGCCAAAAGAATATGACGACAAGCGAGGATGTCAGGTGTGGCATCCTCGCTTTCATTTATCA
Source organism: Bacteroidota bacterium (assembly GCA_030706585.1). Classification (GTDB taxonomy): domain Bacteria; phylum Bacteroidota; class Bacteroidia; order Bacteroidales; family UBA7332; genus CAXXIC01. The sequence goes on along the minus strand of JAUZOF010000454.1, from coordinate 639 downwards.
ATCTTATTGTTTACCGAAATACCTATCATAACAAAAATGAAAAAGATTCTATCCCGCTTTTATAAAGCCTTGTCTGTAGCGGTATTATTGTTACAGGCTATAGCTGGAATCGCCGCTACCATTAATCAGAACGTACCGGTCGATAAATTGACCACCCCTGCATTAAAATCAGCCACCGCCGCCACCATCTACGAAGGCAATGTCGTGACCAAAGAAGGCGCCTGGTGTTGGTTTGCCGATCCTCGTTCCCTGCATTACGAAAACGCTTCCGGTACCATTAACAGTACCTACATTTCTTACATTGATATTCACGGAAGTATTAAAGCCACGCAGCACAACTTCCTGACCGGGAAAAACAATGAAGTGCTGATCCGTTCATGCTTCCAGCCGGATGATCATGATGTACCGACTTTCCTGGTATTGCCCGATGAGCGCGTAATGATTTTTTATTCCCGCCATACTGATGAGGCCCGTTTTTATTACCGCATCTCTAAGAAGCCGGGGGATATAACCAGTCTGGGTGATGAGAAGATTATCACTACCACCAACAATACTACTTATCCCAATCCATTTATCATGTCGGATGATCCTACGCATATCTATTTATGCTGGCGCGGCATCAACTGGCACCCGACTATT
>JAUZOF010000453.1 GCA_030706585.1 Bacteroidota bacterium | reverse complement strand
GCCGCAAAGTGCAGCGGGGTGCGGTCGATCTGGTGGGTGGATTTGTCCAGTTCATTCAACAGGTAGTACATGGCAAGCACCTGACGGCGGGTGGTGAAATCTTTGGTGTTGTCGGATTTTTCTGTAGAGATATCTTCGGGTATGAGAGGTGCCGGTGGGGTGTGGAGAAGCTGGAAATCGATAATCCCTATGGCTTTGTTACATTTTCTGACAAATTCCTCGTGCTTTTTTTGTTCCTTTTCGTCCATCTCGATAGCAAGACCGGCCATGCCGGATTCCACAATGGCATCGACATAGATCTGTTTCTGTTTTTGCAGATCGGTCTCTTTCTCAGCCAGACTTGCCACTTCATGGAAGTTCAGAAATTCCATGACGGGAAAAAAATCTTCTTTTAAAACGATGAATTGATAATCCTTACAGAGGTTTTCCAGGTCGGCTCTCAGTTTGTCTATATATTCGAGCATAAAGGTAGAACAGCCCTCCAGACGAATAAAATGAACTTTGTAATCTTCCAGTTTCTGATCCCAATAACTGGTGACCGGATTGTCAAAAAACTGAATGGCCATTTCGTACGCTTCTGTCAGCGTTGCCTTCAGGATCAGTTTCTTCAGCTCATTTCCGAATTGCTCTATTTCATAGTTGTCAATATTCAGGTCACAGTAATATAGTTCCGTTTCCCTGAACCACAATAGATCATCGGCATTAGGTACTCCTGTAGAGATAATACTGGTGATGCGAGTCATTGCTTCTACAAACGTAGTATTCATCCGTTTGTATTCATCTGTCACGATCGAAAAGGGAAATCCTTCCGGTGGTTCTACCATTTGCAACAGGTATTTTGTGCTGATATTATCGGGTAGTTGTTCCATGTTTTTTGTGTTGTGTGGGGTGAATGTAAAACAGGGGGGATTATTGATGCTGTTGTAGAGACGCAAAATCTTGCGTCTCTACAGTGTGCCTGTATATCGCTTGGTGATTTTTTGTGCGATGAATATTAATCCCGGGTTTTCAAAATGGGATTTGACGTATTCCATAATTTCAAATGCTAATATCCATTGAAAATCATCTTCCAACTCTATCCTCCCGGTTAAATATTCTCCACTGATCATTGCTGTGATTTTAAAATTACGTGTGATGTAATTTGTTCGTGATTAAAACTTTTCCAAGTTAGGATATTTGCGCAAATCTGAAAATGTTTATTTCCTCAAATTTACAATATATAACAATATGTTACTCATAGTCTTTGAATTATAGTCTACAAATCGTGAGCTTTGTATGCTATGGATGTGAAAGAGAAAATAGGTCGAAGAGTCAAGGAATTACGTGAGCAAAGAGCTATTACTCAGAAGGATTTGTCCTTTGAGGCAGAAATGGATCGTAGTTGTTTAGTTCTGATTGATTTCTGCGAGATCAACCTATCGATGTTATAATTCTTTCAAGATTTTGAAATTGAGAATTGTGGAATCGTAATTAAGAATTACATTTACAATGTAAACTAGAAGATCACAAAATGACACAAACAGGCCTATACGAACAACTTATAAATAAGTTAGTTGCTTCTAAAATCAATTGTCTGGATCGGAATACTTATTATATAAAAGAGACTCCTATAGATAAAAGTGAAGCTTCAAAGGTGTTATCTCAATATCTTATTGAGGTAATTCAATTTGCACTAAACCTTATTTCAGGCGAGAATAAAATCGAGAAACAAATTGAATTATCGAATAATATCATAAGATTGCTCCGCGATGACCTAAACGAACAAGAGTTTGATGAGGATCTTATAGAGACAGAAGCAAAAATCCTTTCAGCAATTATCAATAAAATAGACTCGGGGATTTCAGACTTTGAAAAGCACCTCAAAGAAATAACTCCTTATACACGATTGTCTCAAAGTGAACTGTTTACAGGGAATAATGCTGGTATCTCACTTGAAAGTGAGATTAAGAAAGAAATATTGTCCTCAGACCGAATATGTTTCTTAGTCTCATTTATTAAATGGACGGGAATACGAATTTTTGAGCGTGAATTAATCGAATTTACTGAGCGAGGAGGGCAATTAAAGATAATCACAACTTCTTATATGGGTGCCACTGACTTGAAAGCGGTGGAATTCTTATCTGGATTGAAAAATACAGAGATTAAAGTATCGTATAATACAGACAATGAGCGCCTACATGCCAAAGCTTATTTATTTCTTCGCAATACAGGTTTTGATACAGGTTATATAGGATCATCAAATATTTCACGTTCAGCCTTAACAAGTGGTTTAGAGTGGAATCTGAAAGTTACCACAAACGAAGTTAGGCATATTATCGACAAATTTAAAAAGACCTTTGAGACCTATTGGCAAGATAAGGAGTTTGAATCGTTTGATAAACAACACCATTCTGAAAAGCTAAGAATTGCCTTGAAGAGAGAGAAGGGAATTGATAGAAGCAATCCGATCACCTTCTTTGATATCAAGCCTTTTCATTTTCAGGAAGAGATACTTGAAAAACTGGAATCTGAGCGAAAAATACACGGTCGTTACCGTAATCTAATTGTTGCTGCTACAGGGACTGGTAAAACGGTTATTTCAGCATTTGATTTTAAAAACTTCAGGAAAGAGAATCCATCAGCAAAGTTGCTATTTGTCGCGCACCGAAAAGAAATTCTGCAACAGGCTCATATTACTTTCCAAGGAATATTGCGAGATAATAATTTCGGAGAGCTTTGGGTCGATGGACTTGAACCTGAAAGATACTATTTTGTCTTTGCTTCTGTTCAAACACATAATAATCGGCTAGATATATTATAACTGTATGAATCATTCTATGATTTTATCATTATCGACGAGGTTCATCATATAGCTGCCTCAAGCTATCGTCCAATACTTAACCGTTTCTCCCCTAAAATCTTGTTGGGATTAACAGCTACTCCCGAACGTATGGACGGTGAAGATATTTTACAAGATTTCTCTCACACAGTTGCCGCAGAGATACGTTTACCAGAAGCTTTAAATCGAAAACTTCTTTGTCCTTTTCAATATTTTGGAATCACAGATAGTATTGATTTGTCAAAAGTGGAATGGAAGAATGGTCGATATTTGCCGAGCGAATTATCCAAAATATATACCAAGAACGATAGACGCGTTGGTGAAATTATCGCGAATCTTCACAAATACCTAAAAGATGCAACTGATGTCAGAGCTCTATGTTTTTGTGTGACACAGGAGCACGCTCAGTTTATGGCTGAAAAGTTTACACTGGCAGGTTTAAAAGCTGATTATTTGGTTAGTTCAAGAAATGGAGCGCGGGAGCAATTACGAGAAATGTTTCGTCGAAAAGAAATCAACTATCTTTTTGTAGTTGATATATTCAATGAAGGGGTTGATATTCCAGAAATTGACACAGTTTTATTTTTAAGACCGACTGAAAGTTTGACAATATTCTTACAGCAATTAGGCCGAGGGTTAAGACTGGCTGACGATAAAGATTGTCTAACCGTGCTTGATTTTGTTGGAAACTCACGTCCCGAGTATGATTTTGAAGGTAAGTTTAGAGCATTAGTCGGCAAAACTAACACACCTATAAAGAAGGAGATTGAAGACGATTTTCCACACCTTCCATTGGGCTGTTCTATTGTTCTGGAAAAGAAAGCCAAGCACTTTATTTTGGAAAATATCCAGAAAGCTACTTCATTTAATCGGAATCAACTGCTTAATAAAATCCGTAATTTCAAACATCAATCGACTTTGCCTTTGACGTTGAAGAACTTTTCAAATTTCTATCATATACCCATCGAGCTGATTTGTAAAAAAGGCAGTTGGAAGAGATTATGTGCAGACGCGCAACAAATTGAGAATTTTTCAACTCAGAATGAATCAGAAATTATACGAGCCATCAATAAGAAATGGCTTTCGTGCAGTTCCAATTCCTATT
>JAUZOF010000452.1 GCA_030706585.1 Bacteroidota bacterium | reverse complement strand
TGCACAGAAAATTGAAATCGGGACTATACGTAAGATACCGGCGCTTATGGGTGAAGTGGATCTGATTAAGGCTATCCAGTTGCTTCCCGGGGTAGTTTCAGCCGGTGAAGGAACTTCGAGTTTCAGTGTCCGTGGTGGTGGTATTGACCAGAACCTGATTATCCTCGATGAAGCAACAGTATATAACGCCTCTCATTTGATGGGTTTCTTTTCGGTCTTTAATAATGATGCCATCAAAAACCTGACATTGTATAAAGGCGATATTCCGGCAACCTACGACGGGCGACTGTCTTCGCTTCTGGAGGTAAATATGAAAGACGGAAACTCGAAAAAGCTGTCTGGCAGCGGAGGTATCGGAACGATTTCAAGCCGGTTAACACTGGAAGGCCCCATCAACAAAGACAAAACCTCCTTTATCGTCTCTGCCCGACGCACTTATGCCGACCTTTTCCTGAAGCTATCTAAAGACGAAAAGATCCGGGATAATCAGCTTTATTTCTACGACTTTAATGCCAAGGTAAGCCATCGCATTGACGATAATAACAGGCTTTTCATTTCCGGCTATCTCGGGCAGGATGTTTTCAGGAATAAAGATGCCGGTTTTGACTTTGGGAACAATACTTTCTCCGTCAGATGGAACCATCTTTACTCAAAAAGTCTGTTCAGTAACCTATCGCTGATTTATTGTAATTACCGTTATGGGCTGGAATCAAGTATGAGTGATGAGAGCAACTTCGACTGGCGCTATAAAATGCGCGACTTTGGGTTAAAGTATGATTTTTCATACTATAAATCGCCAGAAGCAACCTACAAATTTGGCTATCAAAGTACATACCACAAGCTGAGCCCCGGCACAGTGATATCTTCAGGTGGTACAACAAGTTATGACCCCTATATTTTGCCGGATAATAACGCGCTGGAACAAGCCATTTACACTTCCGGAGACTTTAAATTATCGGATAAGTTATCGGTGAAAGCGGGTCTTCGACTAAACGTTTTCTCAAACGTAGGAGCCTCTACGATTTATCATTATGACGAAAACTATAACTCAACTGATTCTACAGTGTATGGAAATGGCCGCTTTATAAAAACGTTTGTCCGGCTTTCTCCGCGTGCCGGAGTAACATACCAGCTGGATGCACATTCTTCGGTTAAAGCCAATTATTCCCGGACCAATCAGTTTCTGCAAATGGCCTCCAATTCAACAGCCGGTACACCTCTTGATCTTTGGTTTACCGCCAGTCCCAATGTTAAGCCACAAACCTGTGACCAGTTTGCAGCAGGCTATTTTCATAATTTTCTGGATAATTCAGTTGAAGCTTCCGTTGAACTGTTTTACAAGGATATGCATAATACAATCGACTTTCGTGACCACGCGCAATTATTACTCAATAAAAAGCTGGACGGAGAACTACGCTTCGGGAGATCACACGCTTACGGAGCCGAATTTCTTTTGCAAAAGACAAAAGGCTCTACAACAGGATGGATAAGTTATGCATATTCACATTCCGTCAGGACTATCGATGAAGTAAATAACAACAATAGCTACGTAGCCCCATATGACAGGCCGCATACTGTGTACATCGTTGCCAATCATGATTTTAATGAAAAATATTCGTTGGGAGCAAACTTCGTCTTTGCATCGGGACAACCAGTTACCTACCCTGTTGCCCGGATGAATGTGGGTAGCGTAATCGTTCCTGTTTACTCCAACCGCAATGAATACCGAATGCCCGATTATCACAGGTTGGACGTTTCATTGACCTATAAACCAACAAAAAAGAAAAAACGCTTATGGGAAGGAGAATGGAACTTCTCGGTTTACAATATCTACGCTCATAAAAATGCCTGGGCAATCAACTTCACCGGAGATCAGAATAATCCCTACAAGACTAAAGCGGAGATGACCTATTTATTCACGTTTATCCCTTCCGTGACCTATAATTTCAAATTCTGATTTAACGCTAGAGCAACCTGACATTTAACAAATTAGCAAAACTATGAAGTCTATATATTCGTTATTAATAGTAGGGATAGTACTGTTAACATCATGTACAGAGGAAATCAAAATAGACCTTGGCAGTACCGATCCCGAACTTGTGGTGGAAGGAGCTATTACCACCGACACTCTGGCTCATATTATAACGTTGAAGAAAACAGCCTTCTACTTTTCCAATCAGCAAGCCGAGTGTGTGACAGGTGCCACAGTGACTCTTTCCGATGGAACGAATGAGATTATCCTGACGGAAGATCCTCTCCAAAATGGAAGTTATCTTACTCCTGCAAATTATTATGGCGTTGCCGGCCGTACTTATACGTTGAATATATCAAATGTTGATATCAATAATGACAGCACAAAAGAGATCTACACATCTTCCTGCTATCTGAATAACGTTCCCCGGATTGACTCAATGAGTGTTGAGAAAAAACAGGTCTTTTACCAGAATGCTTTTGCAGTGAGAATATCTATGCAGGATCCGGCTAATGAAACAAATTATTACCTGTTCCGCAACTGGAAAAACGGGGTTTGTCTTTCAGATAGTATTGATGAATGGGGGATTACGGATGATCAGTTTTTTAATGGCAAATATCTTAAAAACGAATCTGTAATGTATCTCTTTCCCAAAGAAAAACCGGATGAGAATGTAACACCCGGAGATACGATTAAAGTGGAAATGTGTGGAATTACCAAAGACTATCTCAGTTATATCAACGAAGTTGTGGATGAATACCGGGGGCGCAATCCTCTTTTCGGAGGACAACCCGCAAACATCCGTACAAACATAAAACGAGCTTTCCCATTGAGTCAAGACGGCAAAGGAGCCAGAGGTTATTTTGCCGCTTACTCAGTCGCCTGGAAACAGACGATATACAAAGAGAAACAATAAAAATAGATTTCCCAAAATACTAAGCCTAATACCTACTGTTATGAAAAAGATACTGATTATCAATGGAAATCCGGAGAAAGACAGTTTCTCAACCGCTCTCTCCGAACGGTATGAGATTGGAGCGAAAAAAGCCGGAGCAACTTGCAACACCATACATTTGTCCGAATTAAAGTTTGATCCGATTCTGAGACATGGTTATAATACCCGCACCGAGCTGGAACCTGATTTAATGGCGGTTGTTTATGAAATAGAGTCGAGCGATCACCTCGTTTTTATTTATCCCTGCTGGTGGAGCACCTTTCCGGCTCTGCTCAAAGGATTTATTGACCGGGTCTTCCTGCCCGGATTTACGTTTGATACTAAACCTGATTCCTATAAATACAAGAAATTGCTTAAAGGCAAAACGGCACGACTCATTGTAACAATGGACGCTCCAACCTGGTACTACCGGTTAATAAACGGAAGCCCCGGACTGAAAGCAATGAAGAAATGCACACTGGAGTTCTGCGGAGTTAAACCCGTTAAGGTTACTACTTTCGGATTAATGAAAACCTCCAGCACAGACCAAAGAGAGAAAATGTTACAAAAGGCGGAACAACTTGGTCATTTATTAAAATGATATAACTCAATTAAAAAGCAAACGAGGCATTTGGAATGATTCAAATGCCCCGTTTACTTTTTATTCCAAATCACTTCGATCCAGATACCGGGTATGGAGTAAATGATGGCTTTTTTCGCTTAAAGGTTCTCCCAGATATTCCCGGTACAATTGCTGAATAAACGGGTTTTCGTGGGAAGTACGTAGATTTTCCTGCTTGTCTATGGTATAGAGCGCCCGCATCCTTGCGATTAATGTGTCTGTCTCCTGCTCTACTGGTTGTCCACCTCCGTTGATGCAACCACCGGGGCAAGCCATCACCTCGATAAACAGCAAATCAGATGTTCCGTTTTTAACCTCTTCAAGAAAGTGTTTCACGTTCTTCAAACCACTGACCACTCCGATCTTCACTTCCGTATTTCCAATTTTCATTAATGCTTCTTTC
>JAUZOF010000451.1 GCA_030706585.1 Bacteroidota bacterium | reverse complement strand
TACCACATACCTGACAGGTTTTCAAAACCTGTCAGGTATAACCTAACAACGAGGTGATTAATCAGATATAGCAAGTATCAATCATCAAAAAGCCGCAACGCGTAAAGTTACTTACCCGTTGCGGCTTTTTTGTCTTAATAATTAGTGCTTTTGCTATTTAAAGTAAAGCTACACCCTATTTGCATCCTCATTTATGGTCATGATCATAATTCTCACCCAGATATAGCTTGGCAAATTCCTCCGTGACCGCTTTCATCTTTTCCACAAAACCAAGATCAGTAGTCTGTTTAGCTTTCATTGCATACACGCAGAGTTGGTGTAACAACCGGAGCATTTCGGCATTCTTCTTTTGCAGCGCGGGATCGTCCGTCAGTGTTACGCGTTGAAACATGAAATACTGCGTCGCCACTTCCTGTATCTTATTTGCATGCTCCTCCTTATTATTTACCCAACGAACGATTTGGTTGTAATTCAGCGGAGTCGCTTTTGATAGCTCCACAATTTGATTCATGCTCTTTTCGATGGTGGAAATATCCTCCTTGATCATGTCAATACGCATTTTATCATTATAAATGCCGCAGGGAAGCTCACAATGTGCCATCACCCGAATGGGATTTAACACCAACAAAAACAGTGATAATGAAAACAGTGCAATGAGTCTCTTTTTCATAGTATTATTTTTTTGAGGTTCTCATTAAGAACAAATCCTTATTTTGAAAAGTTCAGATATGTGCTTCTAAAAGCCGACAAGGCGAATATCCGGATACTTGAATCGATAAAAGAAGCCCAAGGCAGGCAATATCGGAAGTGAATGAAGTGTCTAAAAAACAATGATGACTATGTACAGGCATAACCTCATACATAATCATCATTTTAGGTATAGGAAAAGATGTTTAAGATATAATATGCGGTACAAAACGGCTCAGATTATCGGTAATCAGGGATTTACTTTCCCGGATACCAATCCCGGCAGGCTCGCAACCGATTACCCAGGAGCCAACCACCGTATAATTGTATTCAAACTCCGGCAGAGGATTGTATTGTTGGAATATATATCCCTCTTCGCCATAATTACCATAAGTCTGCGCCAATACCTGCTGCATCTTCACGATGGTAACATTCTCTCCCTCTCTGGAATAGATCGGCTTCTTCACGAAATCGTATTTGAACGGAGTTGATTCGAAGTATGCCGGTAAGAGATTGGGGTGATCGGGAAACAATTTCCACAGGATCGGCAAAATAGCCTTACTCGAAAGCAATATTTTCCAGGCCGGTTCTATCCAGATTGTTTTGGTCGCCGACGTAAGGATATGTTTTCCAAATTCCTCGTTGATCAGCCATTCCCACGGGTAGAGTTTAAAAAGATTGGGAATAGGGCGACATTCCATATCGACAAAGCTTTGTGTTTCCGTATCCCAACCGATATCTTCGAGATAGATAAACTCTGTTTCCAGTCCCGCCTGAATGGCGCAATCCCGCAGATACTCCACGGTAGTGAGGTCTTCTTCATTATCCTTCAGACAACAGAAATATAACGGGCCTTTGTGAAGATAATCCTTGAGGTATTTCCAGTACGCAATGAGTTTTTCGTGAATGGAATTGAACTGATCGGATCCGCGCTGTATATCTTCGAGCCAAAACCACTGCACTACCGATGCTTCAAACAATGAAGTAGGCGTATCCGCATTAAACTCCAGCATTTTCGGAGGATTTACTCCGTCGTAAGCAAAATCAAAGCGTCCGTATATGGATGGCAGATCATCGTTCCACGACTGCTCGATTAGCGGAATATACTGTTCAGGAATATGAAACAAAGAATAGAGTTTATGATCAATCACGTGCTGCACGGCATCGAGACAACGGTCAAAAAGTTCCTGCGTTGCCTGTTCCAACACCTCTACCTGCGACATATTAAAGGAATAGTAGGCCGTTTCGTCCCAATATACATCACCTATGGAGTGAAAACCAAAACCGATTTCCTCCACTTTCTTCTTCCAGTCGTCGCGGGTCTTACATTTTATTCGTCTCATATCATCGTATTAACTTCCTACCCTGAAACCGGAATATCCGAATCCACCACGGGATACACTTGCACTGGTTGCTTTCCCTGAAATACTTCCGGACTCGTATCCGGCATGACTATACCCGCTTCCACCAAAATAACCATAAGGATAGAAATGTACATAATGTCCTGTATGCCCATGTTGTGAAGCGGTGTATTGACTGGTACTGTCTCCGCGCACAAATAAGCGCTTTGCAGGCTCTGCTTTCTGGTGGCTACAGGATGAAGTAATGCCTGCCACCAATACTAATTCTATTATTGAGCTTTTTTTCATCTCTTCTTATTTAACAGTGACAAAAAACTCGTATTCTTTTGGAATAAACTCTGCTCTTTGATTCCCGTCATCATCCGTCATATATTGCAGCGAGTCTGATAATGAGGGGACAGTATCCACACGGGTTATGGTCTTGATAATGCGGTTATCCTTGTAAACATTTTCGCTGGTGATCAACAAAGTATTTTGATCATCAAGCTTTTTGGTACTTAATTTCACCTCTACGGAGTGAGTTTTGTCTAAATCTTTTACTTCACCTCCTCCTTCATCGCAAGATGCCAGCAGTAAAAGCCCGGAGCAAAGCATTAACATCAGATGTTTCATATGTCATTAATTATTCTTGTTTTGGCTACATATGGAACTCGCATACAATGCCTTGCTCTTTTGTGAACATTTGTGCATGCTCGTTTCATGATTTTGTTTTCTTATTTTCAATTGTAGTTAGAAATAAAATGCGGTATAAAGAATCTCCTATCTCTTTTTTCCATGGACGTACAGCTAATATACCTCATTGAGTGGTTATATTTTTCACATTTCCATCAATGCACGGCAAATATATATGAATATTTGCAATCAACTATTATAGACAAGGAATAATCCATTTATTACAAATCTGTTTGAAATAAAAAACAGACAGACGAGTACTCAGGCTCCTCCCCTCCACCTTCTTTCTCTTCTCTTATAATCAATTAAGCAATAAATTTCTTACCTTTGCGAGCAATTTGAAGGGAAGATTGTTTTTAAATATTCTACCGGTAAAGAATTGATTCAAGTAATAGAATAACAAACAAATAAACATCAACTTTAATCATGGCAAAAAAAGCGCTCTTACTGATCCTCGACGGTTGGGGAATCGGCAATCACTCGAAAGCAGACGTTATCTATAACACTCCTACCCCTTACTGGGATTATCTCGTTTCTACTTACCCTAACTCACAATTGCAAGCTTCTGGCGAAAACGTTGGTTTGCCTGACGGACAGATGGGTAACTCTGAAGTAGGTCACTTAAATATCGGTGCAGGTCGCATCGTTTATCAGGATTTGGTGAAAATCAACATCGCTTGCCGCGATAACTCTATCCTGAAAAATCCGGAAATCGTAAAAGCATTTACATACGCTAAAGAGAGCGGAAAACAGGTACACTTCATGGGTCTTGTTTCTGACGGTGGCGTACACTCTTCTTTGGACCACCTTTTCAAGTTGCTTGAAATCTCTAAAGAGTACGGCATCGAAAAATCTTTCGTTCACGCCTTTATGGATGGTCGTGACACGGACCCACGCAGCGGTAAAGGCTTTATCGAAGCGCTCGAAAACCAAATGGCAAAAACAACCGGCCAAATCGCAACAATGATCGGTCGTTACTACGCGATGGACCGTGACAAACGTTGGGAGCGCGTAAAAGAATCTTACGATGCCATGGTAAACGGTGTGGGTACTCCTTCTACCGATATGGTTGCTTCGGTACAGGCTTCTTACGATGCAGGTATCACCGACGAGTTTATCAAAGCTGTAGTGAAAGTGGACGCTAACGGAAACCCGGTTGCTAAAATCAGCGAAGGTGACGTAATCATTTTCTTCAACTACCGCAACGACCGC
>JAUZOF010000450.1 GCA_030706585.1 Bacteroidota bacterium | reverse complement strand
TTCTTCGATGTCAATACATAGTTGCCAGGAGCAATTACCTCGCCTTCTATCGTTACCTCTTTCATATCTTCCGCACCGAAGATAGGACGAACTACCACGCGATCCTCCCGTTTGAGTTTGAAAGTGGCAGCTTCCCCGTTTTCCAGATCAGAGCTCATTTTAATCTTGAACGATTCAGCCTTGGTGACATTTTCATTCAGTGTTTTTACATCTGTAATCTGGCGATACACTTCTATTTCACCTACGTTGGCTCTGTTTTTAAAGCCGTTGGCAAGGAGGATGATGTCTTTCAGGGTCATGCCTTCACCGAACGGATATTTAGCCGGTTTGATCACTTCGCCTGAGATATAAACAAAGTCACTCTCTTTCATATCGAGAATGGAACTGATATAGATGCTGTCTTCCCGTTGAAGCATTATGTCGTTTTGTCCGTTCAGTACCTCTTTCGGACTAAAAGAAGCAACTTCTGTGATGCCCACGTTGTTTTTGCGGAAGATTACCGCGCTGTTTGAAAAAGCATCTTCTTTCAATCCCTCGGCTAACCGGATAAGGTCTTTGGCTTTCATTCCTTCCTTCAAAGCGTACACTCCCGGACGATAAACAGCTCCGGCAATTTGTACACGGTTCACAAAGCGATTCAGTAGTTTACCAACCGTATATTCGTCTCCGGGTTCGGTCTGGAAGCTCTTGAAATCATCGTTACCAATACTTACCACACTCCGTTCTTTCAGGGTGTTCCGGTAACCGGTTATGCTTTCACGGTATGCTTTTTCTGTAAATCCTCCCGCAAAGGTAATGAGATCCTGCAGGGTCTCTCCTTTTTTCATTTCGAAGATGGCGGGTGTCTTGACTTCCCCGGTCAGTGTTACTCGGTTTTTATAGGGGAGCACCTTCACCACATCCTGATCCTGTAAGCGGAAGTCATGTTGTTTTCCATAGGCAAGAAAGTCGTACAGGTCGATGGTTTTTATCACCTGATTGTTGCGGATTATTTGTATATCACGGAACGAACCGTTCTCTTTCGGACCTCCTGACTGGTAAAGCGCATTGAAAACCGTTGCCAGAGAGGGAATAGTAAAGCTACCCGGATGTACCACTTCGCCGATGACGTGTACTGTTATGCTGCGGATATTGCCCAGATTGATGCTGACCGATGTGTTCCCGGAAGCCAATCCTTTGTAGGTGGCTGTCATGCGGTTTTTGATTACCCGTCGTGCCTCGGCAATGGTCAGCCCGCTTACATTTACCACACCAACGAGGGGAATACGGATGTTTCCTTCCGGACTAACGTATAATTTGTGCGAAGCTTCGGATAACCCGGTAATGTCGATCAAAACTTCATCATCCGGCCCTAACACATAATCTTGCGGGGTAGCCAAACGGAGGTTGGGCTCAAAGCTCATAGTCGCATTCTTAAAAATAGCCGTTCCGAATACCTTAGGTTTGGAAGCTCTGACAGAATCGCGTTTCCATTGGTCGCGTTCGAACCCGTTTCGAGCTTCGTCTCCTGCCATGTTAAGCTCGTTATCTGATTCCTGATACCTGTTATCTGATTTTACCTCATGCCCGGAATATTGCACGATACGTTTTTTTAGTTTGTCGGCCTCGGTTTGCGATACGCCTTGAGCAGCGGCATATTTATCAATTTGATTGGCCGATACGCCTTGTGACTGCATCTGTTGCATCAGTTGGCCGATCTGCGAATCGCTAAGATTATCTACATTGAGGTTCTTGAGGCTTGATAATGATTGAGCCTGAAGGAATAGGATCATTAATAACCCCGAAAAAAGCAAAAATATTCGTCTCATTTGTTCGTTATACTATTGATTTACTTCTATATTAGTAATATTTATGGTAGGTGCAGATTCATCCTTGTCGTAAATGGAATAGGGAGAGTTCTGGCTGATAAATTCCGGCACCAACTCTTTCATTGTCTTGACTGTTTCCGGAATTTCCACTCTATAAGCATGATGAACCAGAGTGTGGGTGATTTCGTTCACTTTCTCAAATTCATATTGACGCACCTTAGCTACCGTTATCTTCTCGTGCGATGTCGGAACAGTCTTTTCTTTATCGTTCAATAATTCTTCATAGAGTTTCTCTCCCGGACGCAGGCCGGTAAACTCTATTTTTATATCCACGTCAGGAACGAAACCTGCCATTTCAATCATTTGCTTTGCCAAATCAACTATCTTGACAGGTTTTCCCATATCAAACACATAAATTTCACCCGATTGTCCAAATGAAGCTGCCTCCAGAACCAACCGACAAGCTTCAGGAATGGTCATAAAATAACGGATAATATCAGGATGGGTAACAGTCACCGGTCCACCTCTTTCAATCTGTTCCTTGAAGTGAGGAATAACTGAGCCATTTGACCCTAGTACATTACCGAATCGGGTGGTAACGAAACGGGTTCGCCCTCCGTTTTGCGAATTCTTTTTTGCCAGCGATTGTACATAAATCTCGGCGATGCGTTTGGATGCTCCCATCACGTTTGTTGGATTTACCGCTTTGTCCGTCGATATCATCACGAAGCTTTCGACCTTGTGGTTCTCTGCAAAGCTGCTGAGTAGTTTTGTTCCCAAAACGTTGTCTAAGATAGCCTCGCAAGGATTCTCTTCCATCAGGGGGACGTGCTTATAGGCAGCTGCGTGATAAATTACCTCAGGGTGGTATTTTTCAAATAGAAATTCCAAACGTCTTTCGTTGCGAATGTCACCAATTATAGGCACAAAGCTTAGTGTCGGAAATTTCTTTTCCATTTCCAGCCGTAAATTATGCAATGGAGTTTCAGCCACATCAAACAGGATGAGTTGCTTGGGGTCGAACTGAGCTAACTGGCGTACCAACTCGCTGCCAATAGAACCGGCTGCCCCTGTTATCAGAATTATTTTATGATGCAGCTGTGCGGCAATGGCATTCATGTTGATCTGAATTTCATCACGACCTAATAAGTCCTCAAACTGGATGGGTTTCATCTGTGCCTGAATGTTTTGGGCAGAATCTAATCCTTCAAGCGGAGGCGAAATGAATACGGATAAACCGATTTCAATAAATCTGGAAATTAGTGGTTGTTCTTCCCTTGCGGTTTTGTAATCGGGGAAAATAATGGTTGTTATTTCATTTTTGCGGAGGAAACGATCCTGATCGTCATAGTTAAGGTTGTAGACCGGAAGATCGTGAATGCGGGTTTTCCGTGCATGCGCATCCCGTTCCATAAAACCCATAACCAGATATTTGGTATTGGCTGCCCGGTTAATCCATTGCACAAGTGCAATACTGTGAGAACCGATGCCATATACCAGCGCTCTTTTCCTCAATTTATTGGAATAGCTGAAAGATAAGTTATAGAGACGCACAATGACAAACCTCAAAAACATCATTAATGCTAAATCGATGAGAAAAATTTTTAGTGTTAAAGAAATAGTTAATGGAAGATTTGAGTTCAATATGTTTATAGAGATATAAAGCGCCAGGCAGGAAGAAAGCAATGAGGCAAACAATCGCCACATTTCATTAAAATTGGCATGACGAATTAATCCTCTATAGGTTTGGAACAAGATAAAAGCTCCACCATTGAAAAGTGTAAATAATCCGGCAAGAATTAGTTTGTTTTCTATTGGAGTACCGGGAAGTAATTTTCCACGTATGATAATTGACACTCCAAACCCAATAAGACATAAGATTAGATCAATTATAAAAACAATCCATCGGTTGACCAATGATAAACTCAAAATATCTTTTAAAAAACGACGAAATTGTATATGAATCTTTTCCATAGCTTTACTCTTTTTGAGTTTGCAAAGTTAAACAATATTTTTCTATGCAGGCTGATATTACGATAATTCCAGATTAATAAGCGAGAGTGTTAATTATCGTTCGGAGATTATTTCAAAGGGTTTTCGTTTGTCGACCCATTTTATGGCAATCCATAT
>JAUZOF010000045.1 GCA_030706585.1 Bacteroidota bacterium | reverse complement strand
GGGTTCCACCTCTTCCCATTCCGAACAGAGAAGTTAAGCCCGATCACGCCGATGGTACTGCGCAAGTGGGAGAGTAGGTAGCCGCCTTTTAAGAAACCCTCATCAGTGAAAGCTGGTGGGGGTTTTGTCGTTTCTGAGGGATTGAGGGAGTGAGGGAATGATTTGAAACGGATGCGCAGAAAAAATAATTTCTTGCGCATCCGTTTTATTTTCCTGCGCAGGGAATTTATTTTCTTGCGCAGGGGATTTTATCAGGAGCACTGCACTCCGCACGCAGGCGAGAGGGATAGAAGAGGAGAGCTTCCCGGACTGTTTTTCAGGACGGGAACTCGCAGCGGATAGCCCGACCCGCAGGGGCTCGCCCAAAAAGAAAGGGGATTGAAACGCTTATTTTCAATCCCCTTTCAGGTTAGTATAGTTTGATATTCCAGATTCCCGGTTGTCCTTCTAAAATGTGGACTCTGAGGTAGCGGGTTTTTCCGATTTTGTTGGCGGTATGGGGCGAACGGGTGGTACGTTCATTTTCTGCATATATTTTTTGCCAGTTTTTACCATCAAGGGATTTTTCAAGTGTAAAAGCGTGTCCTAAAGATGGATGGACGAAGAAAATATCGCAGCGGTTGATGTTGGCCGTTTTGCCCAAATCGACCTGCCAGCATTTAACGCTATCTTCGGGTGAAGCCCACCAACGGGTGTAGTTGGAATTATCCAGGGCATTGGCCGGAGTGAAGGTGATTTCCCGTTTCGGCAATGAGTCGGGGAGGTGGTACTTCAGGTCTTTCTGGTTTCGCCAGCGATGCGGGATAACCGTCATATCAGTACGGGAAGAGGAGGCAGTAGCCACAGCATGAGGGAATTTCAGCTCTTTGGGCATCGTGCTTTTGGCAAAGTAGCCGACGCCGTTATTGTTGATTTTTTCGGGTTGAATAGTTCCGTCAGCATTGAATTTCAGCGGGGAGACGTAAATCTGACGGCTCGTTCCGCCGATTCCGTAGTCGAGATAGACGAAGAACCATTCATCCGTATTATTCTTATTGAAAACAAATCCGTGGCCCGGGCCCCAGATGTTTTGCTTTGTATCGGAGGATAGAATGATGTCATTTTCCGGTGTTGTGAACGGGCCGAGCGGCGATTTGTTGCTCATCACGTAGCCATATTGATAGTCGGCATATCCTCCATTTGTATATAGGTAATAGTAAATGCCTTTGCGCTTGAACATCTGCGGACCTTCCGAATAACCTTTCCATCCGGTAGGAATATTAATCGTATTTCCTTTAATTTTGAGATAGTCGTCTGTCAATTCGGCTGCTTTGCGACGGCGCCAGAAGATGTATCCTTTGCCGTTATCATCGATAAACGGACAGCCATCGATGTCCGGTGCAACGGCAGAGTCGGTCTCCTTGCCGGTAAAAGCTTCGGGGCCGTTGACCAATTTGAACGGACCTTCGGGTGAATCGGCCACCGCTACATGTGTCGGGCCTTCGCAGGTGAAGTAGAGGTAGTATTTCCCTTTATTGAAAATGGCCCGACCGGGAGCCCAGTAACGGTATTTGTCCCAGTCGATACCGGGAATAATCACCCCGTCAAAACTCCAGTTGACGAAGTCTTTGGATTTCCATACGACGGGTTTGCCTGAAGTGCTAAGGTCCGATTTCAGGTCGCCAATGTCGCTGGTAGCATACAGATAGTAGGTGTCTCCAAATTGTACGATGGTAGGGTCTGCCAGATTATCGGGTACCAACGGCTGATTGGTAACTTTACCTTTTTGGGCAGACATCCCCATCGTTACCGAAAAGCATAGTGCGGTTAGGAATGTTTTCTTCATTGTTTTTATGGTTTTTGCAAAAGCAAAGATAGTGATTTGACTATTTATGGTATATGTCACTCATCTCTATTGTCATGGATTATCTGACTTTATCGGGGTAATTTTGTGCATCAGCTTTCGAAGGTCATCCCTCAGGTTTCGCCAACCGATCTCTAAGCAATGGAAACTATCCTCGTCATTTCTCGGTTCGCGTTATCAAAAGAGCTATCCGGTTTCCCTGTTCCTCAAACTTTGCCTATCTTTGCGCCTTAATTTTCAAACAGTTTTATGATTTCGATAGACGGACTAACGGTAGAATTTGGCGGTTCGCCACTCTTTCAGGATATTTCATTTGTAATCAACGAAAAAGACCGCATCGCCCTGATGGGGAAAAACGGTGCGGGAAAATCAACGCTGCTCAAAGTGTTGGCCGGTGAACGCAGTCCCAGCCGCGGAAAAGTGTCGGCTCCCAAGGATACGGTGATTGCCTATCTGCCTCAGCACCTGATGACGGAAAATCACCGCACGGTATTTGAAGAGACATCTCAGGCGTTTTCTAACCTCTTTGAAATGGAGGCGGAGATTGAAGAGCTCAACAAACAACTGGCTGAGCGCACCGATTACGATTCGGATAGCTATTACGAACTGATCGAGAAGGTTTCTATTCTGAGCGAAAAGTTTTACAGCATCGATGCGACCAACTACGAGGAACAGGTGGAGAAGACGTTGCTGGGCCTGGGATTCTCCCGCGAAGACTTTACCCGTCCGACCGGTGATTTCAGCGGGGGCTGGCGCATGCGTATCGAGCTGGCGAAAATCCTGTTGCGTAATCCGGATGTGATTCTGCTTGATGAGCCGACCAACCACCTCGATATCGACTCTATCCAATGGTTGGAGGAGTTCCTCACGACCAGCGCCAAGGCTGTGGTGGTGATTTCGCACGACCGCGCTTTTGTCGATAACATTACCACACGTACCATTGAAGTGACGATGGGACGCATTTATGACTATAAAGTAAATTATTCCAAATACCTGGAGCTTCGCAAAGACCGTCGCGCCCAACAGCAGAAGGCTTACGAAGAGCAGCAAAAGATGATTGCCGAAAATAAGGAGTTCATCGAACGCTTCAAAGGGACCTATTCGAAAACCCTTCAGGTGCAGTCGCGCGTGAAAATGCTTGAAAAGCTGGAGCTGATCGAGGTGGACGAAGAGGATACTTCGGCATTGCGACTTCGTTTCCCGCCATCACCCCGTTCGGGTTCTTACCCCGTGACAGCGGACGGTGTTGCCAAAACCTACGGCGAACATCTGGTATTTGCCAATGCCAATTTCATGATTGAGCGTGGCGAGAAGGTTGCGTTTGTAGGGCGAAACGGTGAGGGTAAATCCACTTTGGTCAAATGTATCATGAAGGAGATTGATCACGACGGCCATCTGACCCTCGGGCACAATGTGCAAATCGGTTACTTTGCCCAAAACCAGGCGTCATTGCTGGATGAAAACCTGACCGTATTCCAAACTATTGACGATGTTGCCGAAGGTGATATTCGTAACAAAATCAAGGATATGCTTGGTGCGTTTATGTTTGGAGGGGAAGCTTCTACGAAGAAGGTGAAAGTGCTTTCGGGTGGAGAACGGACCCGTCTGGCGTTGTTGAAACTGCTGCTTGAACCGGTGAATATGCTCATTCTCGATTAGCCGACCAACCACCTCGATATGAAGCCGAAAGATATCCTGAAAGCTGCGTTGCAGGCTTTTGACGGAACGTTGATTCTCGTTTCGCACGACCGAGACTTCCTGGATGGATTGGTCAATAAAGTGTATGAGTTTGGAAACAAGAAGGTAACCGAACACTTAGAAGGCATCTATGAATTCCTTCAACACAAGAAAATGGAGAACCTTCGCGAACTGGAAAGAAAAGCATAATGAAGATAATTGACAAAGATGCCTATGGCAAAGGTCTGCTGGCCTACCAGAAAGGCATGAGAAACGCTAAGTTTACCGTTCACAGTGATTTGGCTGAAACGGAAAAGTGGGAAGTCGCTACTTTCTTTCGCTCATTTGAAAAAATGCCCGAGATTGAGCAGATTGCACTGAACCGTTGTGAGGGCCGCGTCCTTGATGCCGGAGCAGGTGCGGGAAGTCATGCCCTTTGGTTGCAAAACCAGGGAAAAGAAGTGACAGCGATTGATATCTCGGAAGGTGCTGTAGAGGTGATGAAGATGCGGGGCGTAAAAGATGCACGGCTTCAGGATTTCTTTTCGATGAAAGAGGAGAAATACGATACATTACTACTTCTGATGAATGGTATCGGTATTGTGCAGTCATTGGACAAATTCCCCGAATTTTTTATTCAGGCAAAGAAGGTGTTGAATCCGGGTGGTAAAATTGTGATGGATTCCTCGAATATCATTTATATGTATGAAGAGGAAGATGGCAGCGCCCTGATCAATCTCAATGCAGATTATTACGGGGAGATGACCTACCGGATGGACTTTGGCAATTATAAAGGAGTCGATTTTGACTGGATTTATATTGACTTCGATACGTTGGAGACATTGGCGCAGCAACATGGATTCAAATGCGAGAAGCTCTACGAAGATGACCACTACCATTATCTCGCTGAACTGACGTTGTAGAACAAAGATATTTTACATCATTAATCCGTTAAACAGAGGTGGCACGCCAATGTTTAGCGGATTTTTTATATGAATTGTAGGCTTTGGAAACAAAAGTAAGATTCTTGCCTTATTGATAAATTGTTGCTGATTTTCTTCCATTGTGGAATATTCCACACTTCCTGACTTATATTAGCAGCATTTTATTCGTTTGAGATAATTGATTGTGGAAATATTTCCGTAATATTATTTGTATGATAAGAGCTAAAGCTGTACTTTTGCGGGTGCAAAAAATAGGCCTTAAGATATACAATACATAAATCAATCAATTATTTAAATCTAAATTAAATCTTTATGTGGCTTCTTAATTCGTCAATTGGGAGAAAACTGATCATGAGTGTATCAGGCCTTTTCCTTATTCTGTTTTTGTTGTTTCACATGTCCATGAACCTGGTAGCGGTTTTCTCTACCGAGGCTTATGATGCGGTGTGTGAATTTTTAGGCATAAACTGGTATGCTTTGGTAGGTACACTTGTGCTTGCTGCCGGTTTTGTTATCCACATCGTTTATGCGTCTATTCTGACTCTTCAGAACCGCAAAGCTCGTGGTACAGAACGTTATGCAGTAACTTCAACGCCTAAAACTGTAGAATGGACTTCTCAAAACATGTATGTATTGGGTGCGATCGTTCTTGGCTTCATGGTATTGCACTTGTTTAACTTTTGGTACAAAATGATGTTTGCCGGATTGGTAAGCGGTCAATCAGAATCAGGCGCGGAATTGGTACAGCAATTATTTGCTAATCCGGTTTATGTCGTTCTTTACCTGGGTTGGTTTGTTGCTTTGTGGTTCCACCTGACTCACGGATTCTGGAGTATGTTCCAAAGTGTGGGTTGGAACGGTAAAGTATGGTTCAACCGTTTGAAATGCATTTCAAACATTTTCTCTACCATCGTATTCCTTGGATTTGCTCTTGTAGTTGTAGTATTCTTCCTGAAGAGCCTTTAATCCGCGAGTAATTTGATTATCCATTCAGAAAAATATTTGTTATGTCAAAAATAGATTCTAAAATTCCTCAGGGGCCATTGGCTGAAAAGTGGAGTTACTACAAAGCACATCAAAAATTGGTTAACCCGGCTAACAAACGCCGTTTGGACATCATCGTTGTCGGAACAGGTCTTGCCGGAGGTTCAGCAGCTGCTTCTCTCGGAGAACTTGGTTTCAACGTATTGAACTTCTGTATTCAGGATTCACCTCGTCGTGCACACTCTATCGCTGCACAGGGTGGTATCAATGCTTCTAAAAACTATCAGAATGACGGTGACTCAGTTTACCGTTTGTTCTATGACACCATCAAAGGTGGTGACTACCGTGCACGTGAGGCTAACGTTCACCGTTTGGCTGAAGTATCTGGTAGCATCATTGACCAGTGTGTTGCTCAGGGTGTACCTTTCGCTCGTGAATACGGCGGTCTTTTAGATAACCGTTCATTCGGTGGTGCGCAGGTATCACGTACTTTCTACGCAAAAGGACAAACAGGACAGCAGTTGTTGCTTGGCGCTTACTCAGCATTGAGTCGTCAGGTAGGCAAAGGTTCTGTGAAACTTTATACCCGCTACGAAATGCTCGACGTTGTAATCATCGACGGTCGTGCTCGTGGTATCATTGCCCGTAACCTCGTTACCGGTAAAATCGAACGTTTCTCAGCTCACGCGGTAGTTATCGCTACTGGTGGTTACGGAAATACTTTCTTCCTTTCTACAAATGCTATGGGTTCTAACGGTTCTGCCGCTATCCAGGCTTACAAAAAAGGAGCTTACTTCGCTAACCCATGTTACGCTCAGATTCACCCGACTTGTATTCCTGTACACGGTGAGTTCCAGTCTAAGCTGACTTTGATGTCTGAGTCACTTCGTAATGACGGACGTATATGGGTTCCTAAGAAAAAAGAGGATGCTGAAGCTATCCGTGCCGGTAAACTGAAACCAACTCAAATCAAAGAAGACGATCGCGACTACTATTTGGAGCGTCGTTACCCTGCATTCGGTAACCTTGTTCCACGTGACGTTGCTTCACGTGCTGCTAAAGAGCGTTGTGATGCCGGTTTCGGTGTAGGTTCTACCGGCTTGGCTGTTTACCTTGACTTCTCAGATGCTATCAACCGCCTTGGTCAGAAAACAGTAGAAGCTCGTTATGGTAACCTTTTCCAAATGTATGACAAAATCGTTGACGAAAATCCATACGAAACTCCGATGATGATTTACCCTGCTATCCACTACACTATGGGTGGTATCTGGGTTGACTACGAATTGCAAACTTCTATCCCTGGTTTGTTCGCAATCGGTGAAGCTAACTTCTCTGATCACGGTGCTAACCGTTTGGGTGCATCAGCATTGATGCAAGGTTTGGCTGACGGTTACTTCGTATTGCCTTACACTATCCAGAACTATTTGGCAGATCAAATCCGTGTACCACGTTTCAGCACTTCATTGCCTGAATTCGACAAAGCGGAAAAAGATGTACAGGCTCGTATCGACCGTTTAATGAGCGTAAAAGGACAGCATTCTGTTGATTCAATCCACAAAAAACTGGGTCTCATCATGTGGGATTTCGTGGGTATGGCTCGTACAAAAGAAAGCCTCGAAACAGCTTTGGCTAAAATCGTAGAATTGCGTAAAGACTTCTATTCAAATGTTCGTATTCCGGGTTCTGGAAGCGACTTGAATACAGAGCTTGAAAAAGCACTTCGTCTGGAAGACTTCATCATGATTGGTGAACTGATGGCTCGTGACGCGTTGAATCGTGAAGAGTCTTGCGGTGGTCACTTCCGTGAAGAATATCAGACAGAGGAAGGTGAAGCTATGCGTCAGGATGATAAATTCTCATATGTAGCTTGCTGGAAATTTGAAGGTGAAGACAAAGCGCCTGAGCTTCTGAAAGAAGACCTGAACTACGAGTTCGTAAAAGTTCAACAACGTAACTACAAAGCGTAAACTTAAGAAACAATGGAAAAAACAATCAATATAACGCTGAAAGTTTGGCGTCAGAGAGGTCCGAAGGAAAAAGGTGCATTCGAGACCTATTCATTGAACGGTATTTCTACCGATAGCTCGTTCCTTGAAATGTTGGACATTCTCAATGAATCATTGGTGAATGATGGAAAAGAGCCAGTGGTATTTGACCACGACTGCCGCGAAGGTATCTGCGGTATGTGTTCTTTGTTCGTAAATGGTCATCCACACGGACCAGACGAAGATGTAACAACTTGTCAGTTGCATATGCGTAAATTCAAAGATGGCGAAACTATCACTATCGAACCATGGCGTTCTGCAGGTTTCCCTGTAATCCGCGACTTGATGGTTGACCGTTCAGCTTTTGATAAAATCATGCAGGCTGGTGGTTATGTATCTGTAAATACAGGTGGTATTCCTGACGCTAATGCAATTCCTATCTCTAAAGTAGATGCTGACGAAGCAATGGACTCAGCTTCTTGTATCGGATGTGGAGCTTGTGTAGCTGCTTGTAAAAACGGTTCTGCCATGTTGTTCGTTTCTGCCAAAGTAAGCCAGTTTGCATTGTTGCCACAAGGTCGCGTAGAAGCTGCCCGTCGTGCTAAAGCGATGGTTGGTAAAATGGACGAACTTGGTTTCGGTAACTGTACAAACACTGGAGCTTGTGAGGCAGAATGTCCTAAAAATATCTCTATCAGCAATATTGCTCGCCTGAACCGCGAGTTTATTGCTGCTAAATTCCAGGATTAATAATCTGAATATTTAGTATATAAAGCCGCTCTACAATATTGTAGAGCGGCTTTTTTATGTCCTGATATAAAGAGCCTAAATAGATATTATGAGCTGTAATGTGATGAGTATCGGTCATAAAAAAAGCAGATAGATTAATGAAAATCTATCTGCTTGAATATCTGAATTATTCAGTGATTACTGTTTGTTTTCAGGTTTTGGAGGACGTGGGAACAATGCTTTTCTTGAAAGTTTGAATTTACCAGTTTTCTTGTCAACATCAAGAAGTTTAACTTCCAATTCATCACCCTCTTTCAGTCCGGTTTCTTCCATTGTTTCGAAGCGTTTCCAGTCGATTTCAGAGATGTGAAGCAAACCGTCTTTGCCCGGCATAAACTCAACGAAAGCACCGAATGCCATGATTGATTTTACTTTACCTTTGTAAACTTCGCCCACTTCAGGAACAGCAACGATAGCTTTTACACGGGAAAGAGCGATATTGATACATTCAAGGTTGTTACCGGCAATTTCTACGCGACCAGCACCGTCAATTTCTTCAATAGTGATAACTGCGCCAGATTTTTCCTGGATGTCCTGGATGATTTTTCCACCCGGGCCAATTACTGCTCCAATGAATTCTTTTGGAATAATAACAACTTCGATGCGTGGAGCGTGAGGTTTCAGGTCTACACGTGGAGTATCAATAGTCTCGGTGATTTTACCCAAAATGTGCATACGGCCTTCTTTTGCCTGAGCTAAGGCTTTTTCCAGAATTTCGTAAGACAGACCATCTACTTTGATGTCCATTTGGGTAGCCGTGATACCGTCTTTGGTTCCGGTTACTTTGAAGTCCATATCTCCCAAGTGGTCTTCGTCACCAAGGATATCAGAAAGTACGGCGAATTTCACGTTACCTTTATCTGTAATCAATCCCATTGCGATACCTGAAACGGGTTTCTTGATTTTAACACCAGAATCCATTAACGCCAACGTTCCTGCACATACAGTTGCCATTGATGACGAGCCGTTTGATTCCAGAATATCCGATACAACACGTACAGAATATGGACAATCAGCAGGAATCATACGTTTCAAAGCGCGGTGAGCCAGGTTTCCGTGACCGATTTCACGACGGCCGACACCACGAGAAGGACGAGCTTCTCCGGTTGAGAAAGGAGGGAAGTTGTAGTGCAACAGGAAACGTTCGCGACCTTTTTCCAAAACTTCATCAATGATTTTCTCATCCAGTTTAGTTCCTAAAGTTACGGTAGTCAATGACTGAGTTTCACCACGGGTAAACAAAGCCGAACCGTGAGGTCCCGGTAGGTAATCTACCTCGCACCAGATAGGACGGATTTCGGTAGTGGTACGTCCGTCAAGACGTTTACCTTCGTCCAGAATGCTACGACGCATAGCTTCTTTTTCTACATCGTGGTAATATTTAGCAATCATAGCGCCTTTTGCCGCAACTTCTTCCTCAGCCAATCCAGCTTTGTATTCAGTTAAAATTGATTCGAAAGCCTCAGCACGGGCATGTTTGTCAGGGTTGCAAGATGAGGCGGCTACGTAAGCTTTGTCGTAGCATTTAGCCCAAACATCTTTGCGCAAATCTTCATCATTTTCTTCGTGGCAATATTCACGTTTTTCTGTGCTGCCAACCATCTCAGCCAATTCAATCTGAGCCTGGCATTGAACTTTGATTGCATCGTGCGCCACTTTCATAGCTTCGAGCAATTCAGCTTCAGAAACTTCTTCCATTTCACCTTCCACCATCATGATATTGTCCATGGTAGCACCTACCATAATATCCATGTCGGCTTGTTTCAGTTGGTCGAATGAAGGATTGATTATGTATTTACCGTCGATACGTGCAACGCGTACTTCAGAGATCGGTCCGTTGAAAGGAATATCAGAAACAGCTAATGCTGCTGATGCAGCCAAACCAGCCAGACAGTCAGGCATATCTACACCGTCTGCTGAGAAAAGCATGATGTTTACAAATGTATCAGCGTGATAATCATCAGGGAAAAGGGGGCGCAGAGCGCGGTCAACTAAGCGTGAAGTGAGGATTTCAGCATCAGAAGGACGACCTTCTCTCTTGGTAAAACCGCCCGGGAAACGACCATAAGCAGAATATCTCTCTTTGTACTCTACCGATAACGGCATAAAGTCGGTTCCGGGAGTTGCGTTTTTCGCCGAACACACAGTTGCAAGCAACATGGTTCCTCCCATTCGAACCATTACCGAACCGTCAGCTTGTTTGGCAAGCTTTCCGGTTTCGATGGTGATGGTGCGTCCATCACCCAATTCGATTGTCTTAACGATTGGATTAAGCATAATTTAATTCTCTATTCTTTTACATCTTCTTAAAATCACGCAAAGATAAGCAAAGTTTGACGGTAATGGAATGATAATGACAAAAATTCCGCTTAAAGGTGGCTTCAAATAACCAATGAAATCCCGTTAAGCCTGATTTTGTACAGCTGAAATTGTGAGGTGCAAATGATTTGTCGAATTTGATGCAGATGTTTTAAAACAGAGATTCTGATTTTGAAAAATAATTACGTAAGTTTGCAATGGATTTTGACAGGTTGAAGACCTTAAATTTATATTCGTTACATGAGAAAAATAGTTGTTTACGGTGCCGCATTGTTGGCGTTGGTATCATGCGGGAAATCTGATAAGTTTTCTGTTACCGGTAAGGTTGAAAGTGCTAAAGGAGATACGCTTTTCTTAGAGCAAGTCGGCATGAATGAAGTGAAAGTACTTGATTCCGTTATTTTGTCCTCGGATGGTGTGTTCAAATTCAAACAAAAGGCCCCTGAGTTTTCTCCTGAATTTTATCGGTTAAGACTAAAAGATCAGCTAATTAACTTATCCGTTGATTCAATAGAAGAGATCGATATCAAAGCAAATGCCGGAAAGTTTGCAACATCGTATTTGGTGCAAGGTTCTGAGAATTGTGCTCAAATACAGAAGATGAATATTGGAGCTATTCAGACAAAATTAAAAATAGATTCTCTCCTCAAATTGAATCAGGCAAAATTGATTTCAATTGAGAAGTTTGACTCAACGGTACAAAATATATTGAAGAAATATAAGGCAGAGGCTTCCCGGTATATTTTCGGAAATCCTAAATCAGGAGCTGCATATTTTGCTTTGTTTCAAAAGATACATGGATACCTGATTTTTGATCCATACAAAAAAGAAGACCTCAGGGCTTTTGCGGCAGTGGCTACGTCTTATGATGTGTACCACCCCAATAATCCTCGATCTAAACACCTCAAAGAGTTTACCTTGCAGGCTATGAAAGCTACCCGTGCTCCAAAACCAATTCAGATTAAAGAAGAGCAGGTGAGTGTAAAAGGAAATTTTGAAGTAACGCTTCCTGATAAAAAAGGTAGTACCCAAAAGTTATCTTCTCAAATTGGAAAGGTGGTATTGTTGAGCTTTACAGCTTATCAGACTAAATTTTCACCCGAAGTTAATCTTGAATTGAGAAGCATTTATACTTCTTGTAAAGCTAAAAGATTTGAAATATATCAGGTGTCGCTTGATCCGGATGAGAATTATTGGAAGGTGTCAGCGGCTAATCTACCCTGGATTTGTGTGAGAGATGCTGATGGGCAATATTCTCAATATGCGCGCACTTATAATGTGTCGGAATTGCCCACTTTCTTTATTCTCAATAAACAAGGAGAAGTGGTGAAGAGAGTTGATAATCTTAAAACGCTGAAGGCTGAGGTTGAAAAAATGCTATAATTTATAGCCCTCTTATAGAAAAAGAGAGAAATTCGTTTATCTTTGCACTTACGTATTAGAAAAAACACAGGAAAGGAGTTCCAATCATCTGATTGGGATTCTTTTTATTTTTATAAACACTAAACAAAAAACAGGAGGATATATGGCGGTTAATTATATGACCGAAGAAGGTTACAAAAAATTGTTGGAAGACCTTAGCTATCTGGAGACAGTTAAACGTCCCGAGATTTCTAAGCAGATTGCAGAAGCGCGTGACAAAGGTGACTTGTCCGAAAATGCCGAGTATGATGCAGCCAAAGAGGCGCAAGGTCTTTTGGAGTTGAAGATTTCGCAAATGAAAGACGTCGTAGCTAATGCCCGTTTGCTGGATGAATCTCAACTAACGACTGACAGCGTGAAGATTCTGAATAAAGTGA
The DNA here is from genome assembly GCA_030706585.1 of Bacteroidota bacterium. Taxonomy (GTDB): domain Bacteria; phylum Bacteroidota; class Bacteroidia; order Bacteroidales; family UBA7332; genus CAXXIC01. The sequence goes on along the minus strand of JAUZOF010000045.1, from coordinate 2,821 downwards.
AGATTCGTAACACCAAGAATAATGCAGTAATGCAATATATGCTTGTGTCTGAAACCGAAGCTAACCTGAAAGAAGGAAAGATTGCGGTGAATACGCCTATTGCAAAAGGGTTGTTAGGCAAAAAAGTAGGTGATGTTGTTGAAATAAACGTTCCATCTGGCTTGATGACTTTTGAAGTCGTAGATATTTCTATTTAATTTAGTAACCGGATTTACCTACATCTAATCACTATGGCAACTATTTTCAGCAGAATTGCTTCCGGTGAAATACCCTCCTATAAAATAGCCGAAAGCGATAAATTTTATGCTTTTCTGGATATCAGCCCGTTGACAAAAGGACATACGCTGGTTATACCCCGTCAGGAAACGGATTACATCTTTGATTTAGATGATGCTCTTCTGGCTGAAATGACCGTTTTTGCCAAAAAAGTGGCAGGCGCTATCAAGGCCGCAGTTCCGTGTAAACGCATTGGAGTTGCTGTTGTTGGCCTGGAAGTGCCTCACGCTCATATTCATTTGGTGCCATTACACTCGGAGGGAGATTTGAATTTTTCAAATCCGAAACTGAGTTTAAGCGCTGCTGAAATGGCTTCGATCGCAGAATCCATCCGCAGCAAGTTTTAAAGATTATAAAAGCAGAAGGGGTCGTTTTCATTGTGAAAACGCCCCCTTCTGCTTTTGCTTTATAGGTTGGTTGAATTTAAAACGAATATTTCGTGAGCGTAAATTATTCCGTAATACATTGTGAGAGTAAAGCTGATCAGCCAAATAGCCACCAAGATCCATCCGGTGCTTTTAGAAGTGGGTCTCCAGTTGAATATTTTCTGGAAAATAGCATAAGCAATTGCTCCCAACGGAATTCCGATAAACAGTAATAACGAAACCATTAACTGCGGATACATAGCCAGATTGCCGATATTATAACCTTCGATGTAAATGTTGGAACCGAATGGGAAAAACGGAGAGCTGGCTCCTGTAATAAGGAACGGTACTACAAAAGCAATAGAGGCCAAAAGCATAAGTAGTATTATTAGTCCTAATAGCCCAAATACTCCACCGATTAAAGCCATCAGCACTTTGGCGACAGCCTGGATGATTTCTATCAGTCCGTCACCTGCTTTTTGAAAAAAATTTCTTTCACGGGCTGCTTTTATCTCCTTTTCTGCCTTTTCGGCAACCCGCTCCACATTTTCTTTGACAAAGTTTTTGATATTCTCGATGGTTGGTTCTTCTCCACGCATTTCAAGTTTTTGCGTGGCCGTGCGTGCCTCCGGAATGGCAATCCATAATATCAGGTAAATTGGAATAATGGAACCGACCCCAATCAATACCAGTAAAAGAAGTATCACTCGTATCAGCGTAACATCCACATTCAGATATGCAGCCAGACCGGCAGCGACTCCCGCAATTTTCTGATTCTCGATGTCCCGGTATAATCTGCGTCTTTTCTTCTGAGGCGTCTTTTCATCATTTGATTCGCTGCTTTCACCGTTGGCATCAGGGTGATCGGTCGTGTCTTCAAATTCATTTGGATTTCCCATAATGCCAATAGTCTCATCCACTTCTTTTAGTGTGATTACCTGCATGCCATACTTCAGCCTTTCGTTGAATAACTCTGAAAACCGGGCTTCTATATCAGTTAGTATTTCATTGGCATCTTCTTCGTTAGAAAAATGCTTTCTTAGATTTTCGAAATACACTTGGAGCTTGTTGTAAGCATCTTCGTCGATATGATAGACAGTATTGGCGAGATTTATAGTAAATGTCTTTTTCATATGTTATTAATTATTTTTGTTTTGGCTACATATGGAATTCGCATATAATGTCATGCTCTTTGATGAATATTTGTTCATGCTCGTTTCATTTGAATAAGTATTAGCGACTTCTGTTATTTTTTTAAACTCTGAATTGTCTCGTTGAGTTCATTCCATGATTTTTCCAGTTCATTCAGGAATGTGAGTCCTTTCTCTGTCAGATTGTAGTACTTGCGCGGTGGTCCTTGTGAAGACTCTTTCCAGGTGTAGGAGAGGAGTTCGTCGTTCTTAAGCCGGGTGAGCAAGGGATATAAGGTGCCTTCTACTACAATCAGGCGGGCATCTTTCAGAGATTGGATAATATCCGATACATAAGCTTCTCCTTTGCTTAAAATCAGTAAGATACAGTACTCCAATACCCCTTTCCGCATCTGTGACTTTACGTTTTCTATATTCATGTTCCCTATTTTATTTTACAAAGATAATATCAGATAAGGTACTATGTAACACATAATACTATGTTTGATGATATGTTTTTTGAGAATGAACAGGAAAAGTATTGGGTGTGTTTATATATGAAATGGTTTTTCAGAAAATGGAAAGAAAAGTTGTTGTATGTCTTATCTTTAAAACTCAAATAAATGAATGCAATATTATCAAGGCTAAAGTACTATCCGGGTATGAAGACCCTTATGATGTCGGTGCCCATTGAATTGAAAAGTTATTTTGTTGGTCTGATCGGTCAGACTCCCTGCCTGTATCCAGATTTACTGATTCAGTTTGTACGGGACGAGGAAAATTTTCTACACACGATTGGACGGGCTATACAAGTATGCTCCCGGGAGACCATTTTCTGGATTGTTTATCCTAAAGTATCTAGGAAAGGCCATCATGGTTTGAATCAGGTAAAACTGGCTGATCACATGTCCCATTTTGGGTATAAGCCATATTCGCATATCTCTATCGACCACAATTGGACAGGAGTATTAGTGAAACATTTGTAGCAGTATAAAATATAGTAATCATGAAAAACATTAATTTCATAGGATTAGCATTAATCTCTTTTTT
>JAUZOF010000449.1 GCA_030706585.1 Bacteroidota bacterium | reverse complement strand
GATTGGGAATCCTCATCTTAAGCCGGCCGACATTCACTCCATTGAATTGGGTTATCAGTTCAAGAAAAATAAAACCACATTTCTCTCGACGCTCTACTATCGCTATACCTACAACAGTATGTCCGAAATTACACGGTATATGAACGATACGGTAAAACTCACAACCAAAGAAAATCTTTCGCAAAGCCGCTCTGCCGGATTGGAACTGATACTATCGACAAGTATTGGAAATTTTGCCAATATAAACTTAAGCACCAACACGTTTTACAATACCATCGATGCTTCAAACCTCGGATACAGTCAAAATAAATCGATTATTGCGTGGAGCGCAAACCTTAGCAGCGGCTTTAATCTGACCAAGAGTACCGTCTTACAACTGACCTCTAACTACACGGCCGAAAGACTTACTCCCCAAGGGAAACAATTGCCTTCGTTTGTGATGAATGCCGGTTTCAAACAGGAGATTTTTCAAAAGAAAGGAGCGTTGATTCTAACGGTTTCCGATGTGTTCAATTCTTTGAGAAACAGTACGGTTATTGAAATGCCGGGCTTGTATGAAAAAATCAGTCGAAAACGGAGTGCCAGAATGATTTATGCCGGATTTACATACTCGTTTGGTAACTCGAAAAAGAAAACAAAAGATAGTCCAATGAAATTCGACGACCAGCTCTAAATTCCAAAATTGCTACAAAATCAGGCCAGTACCTTTGTCGAAACTTTAATTTTATTGATTATGAAACGAGCATGTTTACACACAAAAACAAACACGTATGAAAATTGTCGTGCGAGTTCCATCCGGCCTTTAAAAAACAATTATTTACGGATGAAAAAACTGATGTTGATCATTGCTTTGTCTACATTTGCGGTTGCAACGAACGCACAAAAATCAGAAAAGGAGAGTAAAAAACAGGTGAATGTTCCGGAGACGGTCAAAAAGTCCTTTGCTGCGGCTTTTCCCAAGGTGGTAAAGGTGAAATGGAGTATAGAAAAGCCGGGTGAATATGAAGCAGAATTTATCGATGGAAAAATTGAAAGTTCTGCACTTTATGATGCAAAGGGAAAGTGGCTGGCTACGGAAACGGAAATTGCACAGGCGCAACTTCCGCAAGCAGTAAAAACTTCATTAGCAAAAGAATTTGCGGGTTTTAAAATTAACGAAGTGGAACAGGTAGAAAGTCAGGCTGGTATCTCTTACGAAATGGAGGCTAAGAAAGGGAAAACGGAATATGAACTGGTATTTGATGCCAATGGAAAGCTCCTGAAAAAAGAAACTGAGACGGAGAAAGTAGATTGAGGTTGTTTGAGCCTGCATATGAGAACCCGAAACTCTTAATATGCAGGCTTTTTTGAACAAGATCAACAAAAAAGAGTCAATAAATACAAAAAAATAGGCTATATTGCTTCGTGTTTTAATGAACAAAATATATTTTATATGTTACTGTTATTCAAAAATATATACGCATATAAAGGCAAGGATGTGGTAAATAAGTTTGACGGACAATACTTTGGTTCGTTCATTATAATGATGGCACTTCTTCTGTTTTCCGTCACTGCGTTTTCGGCAACTCCGCGAAACCTGTCCTATTATCTTCAACAAGCGGAGGCAAACAGTCCTTTGATTCATAAAGCTGTCAACGATAATCAGGTGGTGACCCTGAATTTGAGTCAGATGCAGAGCGTGTTGAGGCAACCTCAGGTGAATCTTGATGCGTCACTCTTGTTGGCTCCGATCATTTCGCATGACAATGCTTCTTCCCGTTTTCAACTGGCTTCAGGTGGAGCGGATAAATATAACGGATACGACCTGGGAATAAGTAATGGAGGTCAATATCAGGCGCTGCTTTCTGTGCAACAACCACTTTTTACACAAAAATCGTATCGCGCCTACTCGCAACAAGCTTCCATTAACCGTCAGGCGAATGACAACACCATCCGGTTAACGAAACATGAAATAGAACAGTTGGTTAGTCGCCAGTATATCCTCTGTCTTACGGCTAAATTTCAGTTGGCAAACAGTTCAGAACAATTGAAGGCAATTGCGGAACAGCTGCAAATTATGCACCTGTTGGTAACCAACGCTGTATACAAACAGACGGACGAGATGCTTTTGCAAATTGAGTATCAGAATAATCAGGACACGTATGCGACTAATCGTGCTGATTATGTGGTAAATCTTTATGATTTGAATGCACTTTGCGGTATTCACGATACCACGGTGGTCGATATTGAAGAAACGCATTTTTCCCTGAACCGTTTGCCTGTTACGGAATCTCTTTTTATGACCTCATATAAACTCGACAGTCTCTCATTAACATCGGATCTTCAAATAAATAATCTGAAATATCTGCCACAGGTCAATCTGGTTGCAAACGGAGGACTGAATTCTTCTTATTTGCCCACCTTGAACCGATTGGGAATAAGTGCCGGATTGACTTTCAGTTGGACTTTGTACGACGGACATCAACGGAAAATACAGGAAGAGAAAACCCGATACGGATTAAAGAATATATCTTTCGATAAGCAGCTCTTTGCGGTACAGCAAAACACCAACAAGGATAAGATTATCCGCCAGATAGCAGCGCTCGATGAGCATCTAAAGAGCCTGAACGAACAGTTGCATTCCTATGCCAGTCTGGTTGCAGCCTATGAATTGCAACTGAAGCATGGCAATATTTCCGTGATGGATTATAAGAATTTATTGAAGGATGTTACTGCAAAAAAACAGGAGATCGTTATTTCTCGGATGGAAAAAGAGGCTCTTATCAGTTCATATAATTACTGGAATTATTAGCCGTTGATCCGTATGAGAATTTATCAGACAAGCTAAGGAAAATGTAATTCAATGATACACCCAATGAGAAAGCAATTTGCAATTTTTTGTTCAGTAATAGCCATGGTGGGCATGACGGCATGTTCAGGTAATAAACAAACAGAATCCACCAATGAGGCTCCGCCTAAAGTTTCGGTTCGTGTTGTCTATCCTGCTCAGGGGGCTATCAGTAGTTATGTTACCGTTACGGGCAAAACCGTTTTTTTGAATAAAAACAGTATAACTGCGCCTTTGTCCGGATATGTGACCACAGTTCATGTGCGTTTGGGCGATAAGGTACAGAAAAATCAGGTGTTATTTACCTTGCAAACCAAAGAAGACAGAGCGTTAGCCTCTTCGCCCGAATTGTCGAGAAACAACGGAAAAGTCAATGTGCTGGCACCTCTTTCGGGATATATCAGTGACCTGAGCGTAATGGCTCCCGGCGCGTATGTAACGGAAGGCGGCGTGCTGGGTAACGTGACGGCAGACAAGCAGGTGTCGATTCAGGTGAATATGCCTTTTGAAAATCATGCCTTATTGAAGCAAAATGCAGGTTGCCAGGTAAAATTATCCGATAACACTACGTTCAAAGGGATAGTGGTGCGGCTGATGCCGACTATCGATGCCGTATCGCAAACGCAAACCGCTTTTATACAGCCGTCGGGCGGGCCATCGTTGCCCGAGAATCTGAATGTAACCGTTCAGTTTGTAAATACGCAACATAGCCGGGCTATACTTTTGCCTAAAACGGCCATTCTGACCAACGAAACCCAGGATCGGTTCTGGGTGATGAAAGTTGTAAACAATATTGCCATTCAGGTGCCTGTTGTAAAAGGCATAGAAAATGATGGAGTCGTTGAGATTCTTTCCCCTTCATTTTCTCTTTCCGGCCCAATTATCACAGATGGAGCTTATGGATTAACTGATAAGACGGCCGTCAAAATTATTCGTTAAGATGGAAAAATTGTTTGTACGATTCAAAAGCCCGGTAGCGGTTATTCTTCTTCTCATTTTAGTGGGTGGCGCTTTATCGTATAGTACGATGAAAACCTCCTTGTTTCCTAATGTTACGTTCCCGAAAATCAAAATTATTGCCAATAATGGGGAGCAGCCGGTAGAGAAAATGAT
>JAUZOF010000448.1 GCA_030706585.1 Bacteroidota bacterium | reverse complement strand
AATGACTATAATCATACATTCGTAGATTTCAAATAGGATATAAGGTATTGTATTTATGGCAAAAAAGATTTTTTCGCTTATTGTTTTCGGGCTAATGCTAATCGTTGGTCCGGAAACAATTTTTGCACAAAAAAGTGCAGATGCGGCTATTGAAAAGAAAATTGACCGGCTGCTCGGTAAAATGACTCTGAAAGAGAAAATCGGGCAGATGTATCAGGTTTCGGGACCAACCCGTGATGCGGCGGCTATGCAACTCATCCGCGAGGGACGTGTGGGATCGGTTCTCAATGTGAATAATCGCGAAGATATCAATCGTCTGCAACGTTTGGCGGTAACTGAGACTCGTCTCGGGATTCCTTTGATTGTAGGAAGAGATGTAATTCACGGGTATCATACCATTTTCCCTATTCCGTTGGGTCAGGCGGCAACTTTTGATCCCGAGCTGGTGAAGGATGGGGCAAGAGTTGCGGCGCAGGAAGCAAGCTCTGATGGTATTAACTGGACTTTTGCTCCTATGCTCGACATTGCACGCGATGCCCGTTGGGGGCGTATTGCCGAAAGCTTCGGCGAAGATCCCTTTCTGGCTACGGTTATGGGTGCTGCTATGGTAAAGGGGTTTCAGACCGAACGCCTATCGGACATAGGAACCCTGGCTGCCTGTGCCAAGCATTTTATCGGTTACGGTGCTGCTGAAGGTGGACGCGATTATAATTCCACCAATATTCCCGAACGTTTGATGAGAAATGTATATTTTCCGTCATTTCAGGCATCCGTTCAGGCTGGCGCGGCTACTGTGATGACCTCGTTCAATGACAATGACGGTGTGCCTTCTACTGCCAATCCGTTTATACTGAAAAAGGTGTTGCGTGACGAGTGGCATTTCGACGGCTTTGTGGTGTCCGACTGGACTTCTCCGGAAGAAATGATCAATCATGGTTTTGCTGTCGACCGAAAGGAAGCTGCATTGAGATCGGTGAATGCCGGTTTGGATATGGAGATGGTGAGCAAATGCTATTTGAACAATCTGGAAGAGCTGATCAAAGAAGGGAAAGTTTCTATCTCGACTATCGACAATGCTGTTCGAAATATTTTGCGGGTAAAATTCAGGCTGGGACTATTCGATCATCCCTACACTGACACTCCTTCAACGAATCCGTTTTACACGGATGACAATCTTGCAAAAGCAAAGAAAGCAGCCGTGGAATCGGTTGTTTTATTGAAAAATGCCAATCACCTGTTGCCGTTGATCAGTGCTGTGAAAACGGTAGCGGTTATCGGTCCGTTGGCAGATGCTCAGCACGACCAGATGGGCACCTGGGTTTTTGACGGAGAAAAAACGCATACTCAGACGCCACTCACGGCTATTCGTAAAATGTATGGCGACAGAGTTAATGTTTTGTATGAACAAGGTCTGGCTTTTTGCCGCGATACCAATAAATCCCGTTTTCCACAGGCGTTAGAGGCAGCTCAAAAGGCAGATGTAGTCCTTTTGTTTGTCGGAGAAGAGTCTATTATGTCAGGAGAAGCTCACAGTTTTTCAAACCTGGGATTTAAAGGTGCTCAATCTGAACTTTTGCAAGAACTTAAGAAATCCGGAAAACCAATTGTGATGGTGGTAATGGCAGGTCGTCCAATGACCATTATGAAAGAAGTTGCGGCTGCAGATGCCACTCTTTATGCCTGGCATCCGGGTACCATGGGAGGCCCGGCCATTGCCGATCTATTGTTCGGAAAAGAAGTTCCGAGCGGGAAGCTGCCAGCTACTTTTCCGAAGGAGTCCGGACAAATACCGTTCTTTTACAATCATAACAATACAGGTCGTCCGGCACCCGAAAATGTGATGACTCTCGATCGGATTCCTCTGAATGCGGGACAAACGTCTTTGGGCAATACTTCTTATTATCTCGATTCCGGAAATCGTCCATGGCTGCCGTTTGGTTTTGGCTTGTCATATACTGATTTCACTTATGGCAATCTGCAATTATCTTCCGGGTCGATGAAGAAAACCGGGCATGTGACTGTTAGTTGTGATTTAACGAACAGTGGCTCCATGGATGCTACCGAGGTTGTCCAAATGTATGTGCGCGATATTGCAGGCTCCATTACCCGTCCGGTGAAAGAGCTGAAAGGATTTCAGCGCATTGCTCTTCGCTCCGGAGAAACGAAAAAGGTTTCGTTCGAGCTGAAGGCAGAAGATCTGGCATTTTACGGGATTGACAATGTAAAAAAAGTGGAACCGGGCGATTTCCTGATTTTTATAGGAGGAGATAGTAACACAAAACTTTGTCAAAAACTAATTGTAACTGAATAGTTTAATGGAATAAGTATAAATTTGCATGAACTCTATTATCTGCAAATCAAAGATTTGATTCTTAGTCAGTTGTTGAATGTTCTGCGATTTTTAATACATGATTAATTTATATTGCAATGAATAGTGCTGTTGTTAAATGTTTAGTTGTTAGTTTTCTGTGCTTAATCTTTGCACGTCCGATGCCTGCCGCTTCTCCTGCAGGAACACAGGTTGTGCCAATGCATAAAGTTGTTCGTAACTCTCTCGATTTTGCGGTGCGACAGAGTTTGCTGATGGCAAAATCGCTTGAATCAAAACCGGGAGTGTTGCCCAGAACGATTTCTGCGGAAGGTAAATTGGAGACGGCTAAGCCATCTGCCTGGATCAGCGGCTTTTTCCCCGGCGAGCTTTGGTATCTTTATGAGTATACAAAAGACTCTGAATTGAAAAAATATGCCGATGAGTTTACCCAACGGGTGAGGAGTCAAATGTATACAACAGATAATCACGATGTCGGGTTTATGATCTTTTGTAGCTTTGGAAACGGTTACCGATTGACTCGTAATCCCGATTATAAAGCCGTGATCGATACGGCAGCTTGGTCGCTTTCTACGCGTTTTAATCCCGCGGTGGGGGCTATTCGTTCCTGGAACTTTTCCTACCCGGGGCACAACTGGCAATATGCTGTCATTATTGACAATATGATGAATCTGGAATTGTTGATGTGGGCATCAAAGACATTCAATAATGAAAAGTTAAGAGATATCGCCATTTCTCATGCCGACAAAACTCTGAAATATCATTTTCGTCCCGATTACAGCAGTTTTCACGTGGTTTCCTATGATCCCAAAACCGGCTTGCCCGAATTCCGGCACACGGCTCAGGGATATAGCGATGCTTCTTCGTGGGCAAGAGGACAGGCCTGGGGCCTCTATGGGTATACCATGATGTATCGTGAGACGAAAAAACCGGAATATCTGGAACAAGCCAAGCATATAGCCAAGTTTATTCTGTCGAATCCGCATTTGCCGGCAGATAAGATACCTTACTGGGATTTTGATGCTCCCGATATTCCTAATGCATATCGTGATGCATCGGCGGGTGCCATCATTTGTTCCTCATTAATTGAATTGAGTCAATACGTAGATGCAACCCTTTCGAAGGGTTATTTGAAGGTGGCGGAGATGCAATTGCGTGCTTTGGGTTCTCCTTCTTACCGAGCAAATGCTGGCGAAAACGGTAATTTTATTCTTCGCCACAGTGTGGGAAATAAGCCTGCAAATTCGGAAGTGGATGTGCCATTATCGTATGCCGATTATTATTTTGTGGAAGCTCTGATGCGTTATAAAAAGACGGTCTTGCACGAATAATCAATAAGTATGCCTGTTAAATCAGGTTTGTGATGTGTTGTTAACTTAAGCAGCTCTGCTTTTACAGAGCTGTTTTTTATTTGAGAATAAAATGAAGCAGAATAGTTTACGGTTTTGGATCATCATGACTGTTTGTCTTGTATGGACAGGTTGTCTGTTTGCCCAAAATGTCTCTTCCGTAATCGCCGGGCGATTAAAAAAAGAGACAATTGAAAATCAGTTGTTTTCTCAGGTGACAAGTATCAATGGAGCTTATCTGGCAAAAGCACCATCTGTTTTGAAATCGATT
>JAUZOF010000447.1 GCA_030706585.1 Bacteroidota bacterium | reverse complement strand
TGCCGGAAATGGATGGTATTACCTTGTGTAGGAAGTTGAAGACCAATATCAATATTAACCACATTCCGATTATTCTGCTGACGGCAAAAACGGGAGATGATCATGTGGCAGAGGGGCTGGATACCGGTGCCGATGCCTATGTGGTGAAGCCTTTTAATGTTGAGTTGTTGAAGAAACAGGTGGCCAACCTGATTGAAAACCGGGAGCGTCTGGAACTGAAACCGGTGGATGCGGAACAGAACAAGAATCTGATTAAGCAGGTGGTACTGCGCCCGCACGATCAGGTCCTGTTGGAGAAGATCATGAAGATCATCAATGACAATATTGCCAATCCGGAGCTGAACGTTGAGACACTGGCTGTAGGAACAGGGATGAGCCGTGTACACATGCACCGGAAGCTCAAGGAGCTGACTAATCAATCAGCCCGGGATCTCATTCGCACTATCCGTTTGCAACAGGCCGGAGAGATTCTGAAGAGTCAGAAACAAAGTATCTCCGATGTAGCCTATGCGTTGGGATTTTCCAACCTGTCGCATTTCTCCAACTCCTTCCGGGAATTCTACGGTATGTCACCTTCTGAGTATGCCGAAAAGTACCGGGGAGACAAAAATGAGAGTTGATTCCTGATCATCTTATCTTCTAAACCGCAGATTCAGCCAGAATATTGAACGCTGAATCTGCGGTTTTTTGCATTATCATCAATCGTAGAATGTAAGACCAAATAGCAAAATCTCCGATTATTCCAGAAAAGACCGTTGCAGATATATCATATATATAATCCCGGACTAAACGAAATCAGGTTGGTTTTGATATTAGAATATAATCCCAGAGCCAGGAGTTCTGTCTTTCCATTCAATTTTCTGTCAATTTATCCCCGGATTTTATATCAAAAGCACTTCGTTTTTGAGATTATAGGGTACCAAAAAATCCTCCTTTTTTATCTTTGAATTAATCAAAATAGCCAGATATCATCGGTTTGTAACGCAGAATCAACTTTATGTAACGAATATGCAAAGCATGTAACACGCAGAAAAGCTTTTGAGTAACGGGCGTAATACAATTTTTTATTCAGGCATTAGCTTTGTGTCATTCGATGTTTAACCCTAAAATCAATTCCAGCTTATGAAAAAAAACGTAACCATTACCTAGACCAGATTGAAACTACCAAAAATCTAAACTTGCAGACTAACTATCTATTAATTGATTTCTAATACAAACAAATATCAAAAATGAAAAACACAATTCTACACAGGCCGCTGAGCCTATTGTTACTACTTGTATTTTTCCCGATATGTGCTTTCGCGCAAACGATTACCGTTAAAGGAGTCGTGAAAGACGAAAAGGGAGAGACCCTTCCGGGTGTGAATGTTGTGGAAACCGGTACAAAGAACGGAACGATCACAGGAGTTGACGGAAAGTTCCAGATCAAAGTATCCGGCCAATCCAGTATCTCATTTTCTTTTGTTGGTTTTGATACCAAAACTGTTTCAGTAAAAGGTCAAACGCAAATCAGTGTTGTTTTGCAGGAAAATAAAAAACAACTTGAAGAGGTCGTAGTTATCGGATACGGTAATCAAAGAAAAGAAGCTGTAACAGGATCTGTAGCCTCAATCAAAGGTGATATAATACGCGAAGTGCCGGCATCTAATATCTCACAGGCATTGCAGGGACGTGTAGCCGGTGTACAAATGGCACAAACATCCACTAAGCCGGGCGCTACCATGCAGATTCGTATCCGTGGTACACGTTCTATCAACGCAGATAACGATCCGTTGATTGTTCTTGACGGTATTCCTTTCTCGGGAACAATTGCCGATATCAGTCCTGATGATATCAAAAGTATTGATATTTTGAAGGATGCTTCTGCGACTGCTATTTACGGTTCCCGTGGTGCAAATGGTGTTATTCTGATTACTACCAACAAAGGTTCAAAAGGTCAGAAGGAGCAGGTCACCTATAGTGGCTATTATGGCTTCAAAAATGCAGTCAAGTATCCGATGATGAATGCTACTGAATATGCAGCGCTGCGTGCGATAGCCGGCCTGAATACACCGGGAGCTGACGAGCCTAATGTGAAAAACGCAGACGGAACTTATACTTATTCAGCAAATACTGACTGGCAGGATTTGTTTTACCGTACTGGTACAGTTCAAAGTCATGACTTGGGTGTTTCCAGTGGTAATGAAAGGGGAAGCTATAAGTTTGGCGCTGGTTATTATCGGGATGAGGCTGTAATACCGGGGTCTGATTACAACCGTTATTCAATAAGAGCTTCTGTTGATCAGGAGGTTGGGAAACTTTTCCGTATAGGATTTACTACAAACAACAACTTCAATATTACAAACGGAGCCAGCCTCGGAATGGGGGGCGTGTTAAGTATGTCTCCATTGGTAAATCCGTACAATGAGGATGGTACACTAAAAAGAGTTGTTGCTATGCCTAAAGATAACCAGTGGGTACTTACCCGTGAGATTATTAATGCTTTGGGTGATAAATGGATAGATAAGACTAAAGCGTATGGTTCTTATAACTCTGCTTACGGGGAACTCAAGATTCCGGGAGTGGAAGGCCTGAAAGCGCGTGTAAACGTTGGTGCGAACTACCGTCAAAGTAATGGTGGTAGTTACACCGGAATTGGAGTCTTCAGTTCTACTCCTGATTCTCCAAACTCTGCTTCTATCAATAATTCACTCACTACCAACTGGGCTGTAGAGAACTTGTTGACTTACGATCGCGAATTTGCAGAAAAGCATAGAGTAAATGCTGTAGCTCTTTATTCAGCAGAAGAGACACAATACAATAGCTCTTCATTCTCCAGAAAAAATATCTCAGGCGATAATTTCCAGTATTTCAACCTGGCTAATAGTTCGACAAGTAGCAATGATGACATTACTATCAATCCCGGTGGATATTCAGTGAGTGGCCTAATATCATATATGGGACGTGTCATGTATTCGTATGATGATCGTTATATGATCAGTGCAACTATCCGTACTGACGCTTCTTCCCGATTAGCTCCAGGACACAAATGGCATAGCTATCCGGCATTATCATTAGGTTGGAATATTAATAAGGAATCCTTTATGAAAGATGTTACCTGGCTGGACGCCCTGAAGCTGCGTTTAGGTTACGGACAAACATCAAACCAATCAGTAGCTCCTTATGCTACACTGGGTAAATTAAGTACTCGTCCTTATAACTATGGTACTTCTTATGCTACTGGATACTATGTGACAGATCTGCCCAACCCTAATTTGGGATGGGAATATTCTATCACCAAAAATGCAGGTCTTGACTTTTCATTCCTGAAACATCGTTTATCTGGTACATTTGAGTACTATACTACTGATACGAAAGATTTGTTATTGGCGGTAAATCTCCCTGTGACTTCTGGGGTTAACACTATTATGGCCAATGTGGGATCCACCCGGAATAATGGTTGGGAGCTTTCACTTAACGGCGTGATCCTAGATAACGTAAATGGTTGGACCTGGGAGGCTGGAGTTAACCTCTACTCCAACAAAAATAAGATTGTGAAGCTAAATTCCGGTCGTGATAAAGATATTGATAACTGGTTATTTGTAGGCCATCCGCTCAATGTAATCTATGACTATAAAAGAATTGGTATTTATCAGACCGATGAAGAGGCCAAGCTATATGAGGGATCACAGGGCAAAAAAGGGATGATTAAAGTTCTCTATACCGGTACATATAATGCTGATGGTACTCCGACAAGAATAATTAATGAGCAAGCAGACAGACAGGTTATTGATTGCGATCCTGATTTTCAGGGTGGTTTTAATACCCGTGTTGCCTATAAGGGATTTGACCTGAGTGTGGTAGGCGCATTCCAGCATGGAGGTATATTGAACAGCACACTCTATGGTACAAGTGGCTACCTGAATCTTGAGGATGGTCGTAGAGGCCAAATCAAGATCGACTACTGGACGGAAAGC
>JAUZOF010000446.1 GCA_030706585.1 Bacteroidota bacterium | reverse complement strand
CGGCGCTTAGTTTCGAAGTGGCCGGCAATGTGCAACGCGTGTTGGTGAGCGAGGGACAACGGGTGCACAAAGGCCAGTTGCTGGCCATCTTGGATAAGAGCGCCCTGAAGAGTGCGCATGATGCCGCAGTCGCGATGCTTCGTCAGGCTGAGGATGCCAACAAAAGGCTGACCCTGCTGCACGACAACAACAGCCTGCCTGACATCAAATACATAGAGATGCAGACTAATCTGGAGAAAGCCCGCTCATCCGAAAGCATTGCCCGCAAAAATCTTAAAGATGCCTGCCTCTATGCACCTTTTGATGGAGTGATCGGTGGAAGGTCAATCGAGCCGGGCATGAATGTAATGCCGTCACAGTCGGTTCTGACGCTGTTGCAGATGGGACAGCTGAAGGTGAAAGTGACAGTTCCGGAGAATGAAATTGCCATGACTCGTATCGGCCAAAAGGCCCAGATCACGATAGCAGCCCTGGATAATCGTTCTTTCGATGGTGTAATTGACCTGAAAGGTGTCGTGGCCAATCCCCTGTCGCATACCTACGATGTGAAAATCAGAATTAATCAAGCCGATCCTCAACTGATGCCGGGCATGGTCTGTAAGGTGCTGTTGCATACAGAGGCTAAGGCCGCAGGATTGGTATTGCCCAATCAGGCGATACAGGTGAGTGACAGTGGTCAGAAATATGTGTGGCTGGCCCGGAACGGAAAGGCCGAGCGTCAAATGATAGAGACCGGCGAACTCACCGATAACGGAGTAACAGTCACGGACGATCTGCGTCCGGGAGATCAGGTGATCGTAGAGGGTTGGCAAAAAATTGGTGGCGGTAGCAAAATCAAAGCATTATGAGCAGAAGAGCTAAAATAAGTGTAGTCGAACTGGCTATGCGGCATCGTCAGATCGTATTGCTGATTACTGCCATACTCTTGATATTCGGGGTGTTTGCCCTGATCAAAATGCCAAAGCAGGAGTTTCCGTCCTTTACCATTCGCCAGGGGTTGGTGGTCGGGGTATATCCCGGAGCTACCTCTGCCGAAGTGGAGGAGCAATTGGCCAAACCGCTTGAACGTTTTCTTTTCAGCTATAAGGAGATTAAGAAGGAAAAGACCTATTCCCAATCGCGCGACGGTGTCGTGTATGTATTTGTGGAGCTGAATGATAATGTAAAGAATAAAGATGAATTCTGGTCCAAATTCAAGCACGGCTTGTCACAGTTCAAAGCTGAACTGCCATCGGGGGTGCTGGCACTTATTGCTAATGATGATTTTGGCGATACTTCTGCGTTACTGATTTCTCTTGAATCGAAAGATAAAACTTATCATCAACTTGAAAATTATCTGGATGAGCTCGAAAGTCGCCTACGTCGTATCAAGTCTGTGTCAAATCTTCGTCATTACGGTTTGCAGCGTGAACAAATTAGTATTTATCTTGA
The DNA here is from genome assembly GCA_030706585.1 of Bacteroidota bacterium. Taxonomy (GTDB): domain Bacteria; phylum Bacteroidota; class Bacteroidia; order Bacteroidales; family UBA7332; genus CAXXIC01. The sequence goes on along the minus strand of JAUZOF010000446.1, from coordinate 2,531 downwards.
TAAAGAGAAGCTTGCTGCCTATGGTATTAGCTCTTCTTCGCTTTTTGCTAATTTTTATTCGCATGGACTGACATCCATAAGTGGCACAGTCGATAATAGCCAGCTAGTAGCTCCTATCCATATACCCGATACTTATCAGAAAGAGCAGGACATTGCTGAGCAAATTGTCTATAACGATCCGCAAGGCAACCTGATCCGGTTGAAAGATGTGGCTAATATTGTCAGAGAATATCCTAATCCAGACAGCTATGTGGAGACCAATGCTAATAAGTGTTTGATTCTTTCATTGGAGATGCAGCAGGGTAATAATATCATAGCTTACGGCAAAGAGGTCGATGAAGTGTTAAAGAAATTCCAATCAGAACTTCCTAAAGGGGTAACGCTTAAACGCATAGCTGATCAGCCGGAAGTCGTTTCAAAATCGTTGGAAAATTTTCTTCGGGAGATGGGCATAGCCATCATTGCTGTTATCTTAGTTACCCTTGCTCTATTACCATTTCGGGTAGCGACTGTAGCCGCGTCTACAATTCCGGTCACTGTATTTATCTCACTTGGTATTATGTTTGCTTTTGGTATCGAACTTAATACTGTTACGTTAGCAGCACTGATAGTTGTACTCGGGATGGTTGTTGATAATTCTATCGTGATCGTTGATAGCTATATGGAGAAGCTCGATCACGGTATGTCTCGTTGGTATGCAGCAATCTCTAGTGCCAAGGAATATTTCAAAGCTATACTTTCTGCAACATTAGCCATCAGTATCACTTTCTTCCCATTTTTACTTACATTAAGCGGTCAGATGAATGATTTTGTTCAGTTTTTCCCGTGGACCATTTTGATAACCTTATTTGTATCGCTGTTGGTTGCAATGTTGCTGATTCCTTATATGCAGTATCTTTTCATTCGCAAAGGTTTTATTCAGTTGAAAAAAGAATCGGGAAATGACAAACCTGGTTTTATGGATAAAATACAATCTCAATATGAAAGGTTACTTGCATTTGTATTTCGCCATCCGCGTGCTTCGCTGGTTACAACTGTTTTGTCAGTCCTACTTGGTGGTTGGTTAATATCCCAAACCAGTCAGCGTCTTATGCCAATTGCTGAGCGGGATCAGTTTGCTGTTGAGATCTATCTACCCACTGGAAGTTCACTCCAGCAGACAGCACTCATTTGTAGTGACTTAGAGAAGACATTACGAAAGGAGCCCGATGTAACTGCAGTCACAAAGTTTGTTGGCACCAGTTCTCCTCGTTTCCATACCAGTTATGCGCCAAATCTACCGGGCAAAAACTTTGCACAATTTATTGTAAACACCTCTTCCGATAAAGCAACAGAGGAATTATTGGATAAATACACAGACGCTTATGCTTATCATTATCCAAAGGCTTACGTGAAATTCAAACAGATGGATTTCCAGGCCGTGGGCTCTCCGATAGAAGTAAGACTCTCTGGTGATAACATCAGTCAGCTTAAGATTTCAGCTGATTCTGTAATACGTCACTTGCGTAAGATTGATGAGTTAGTCTATATTCACACAAACTATGAACATATGCTTGCGGGAGCCGAGGTGGATATTGACAATGTGGAAGCTAATCGTCTGGGGCTTACCCGTTCTCTTATTGCGAATAATCTGGCTATACGTTTTAATGGTTTGCCAATTACAACATTGTGGGAAGGCGATTATCCGGTTTCTGTAAAACTTAAGGCTGATTGGAAGAATAACGAACCTAAATTTTCTGACATAAGTAATGAGCATATTACATCAATTAATCCGGTCGTTTCAGTTCCGTTACGCCAGCTTGCAAAAGTTCGACCTGATTGGACTGAAGGGCAAATAGTTCGGCGCAATGGGGTTCGCACACTCTCTATTCAGGCTGATATTAAGCGGGGAAACAATACGGGAGAAGTTTTCAAAAAAGTACAGGCTGCCGTGGATAAGCTCTCACTGCCCGTTTCCGTAGAGAAAACCTATGGAGGCGCTTACGAAGTTGACACAGAGGCTACTCCTCAGATTGCCGGAGGTTTGATTATTGCCATTTTTGTCATCTTTATGATTCTTGTATTTCACTTTAAGAAGATCAATATGGCTTTAATCATACTGGGTTCCACTGTATTGAGCTTGTTTGGCGCTGCTATTGGGCTTAAGCTTATGAATGCTGAATTGGGTATGACTGCAATACTTGGATTTGTGAGTCTGATGGGGATTATTGTAAGAAATGGTATCATCATGTTTGATTATGCTGAAGAGATTCGGATAAAACACAGGTTGACAGCCAAAGAAGCTGCATTTGAAGCTGGAAAGCGCCGGATGCGACCGATATTTCTTACCTCCGCAGCGGCTTCGATGGGAGTAGTACCGATGATAATAAGTAAAAGTGCCATGTGGGCTCCTATGGGTACAATTATTTTCTTTGGTACGCTTGGATCAATGATTTTTGTAGTGACAGTCTTGCCATTGATCTACTGGGGAGTCTTCAGAAAATGCGATGCTTTAATTCTAAGAAAATAGGAAATGAGACAACTCAAAAGAT
>JAUZOF010000445.1 GCA_030706585.1 Bacteroidota bacterium | reverse complement strand
GTCGCCTGGTAAAATCTACCTACGAGACCTCTCACATTCCTGTTGTATTGCTTACTGCGCTTGTGGGTAAAGCCGAAGAATTGCATGCGTTGGGGCTAGGGGCCGACAGTTATCTGACCAAACCATTCGACATGGCTTTGGTCCTGCAACGCATCCGCTCAATCATTCAAAACCGGAAGATTCTGCGGGATAAAGCTCTTAGTCTTGTCGGAGATAACTGTGTTGAGTCAGTTCTGCTTGATAATGAGTTGAATAATGAATTTATAACTAAAGCAACGGATGTGGTGTGGGCGAATATATCCAAAGTTAATTTCAATAAAGAGGAGTTTGCTTCTGCCATGAACGTAAGTACTTCGCTTCTATACAAGAAAATTAAATCTCTTACCGATCAATCCCCTGCCGAATTTATCAAGATAATTCGTTTAAACTATGCGTTGAAATTGCTCAGGGAAGGCACGCTCAGTGTTACGGAGATTAGTGAATTGGCTGGCTTCTCCAGTCCGGACTATTTTGGTAAAGCATTTAGACGTCATTTTGGCAAAGCTCCTTCTGAAGTGTAGTTAAAGTACGTAAAAATTAACTTTTATACTGCAAGCCTCAAGGTGCATTTTATGCTATTTGAGGCTTATTTTATTTGGAGCCTAGGCATTGTTGTTGAAATGCATCAATGGCGTTTTGCTTGAAAAGATCGAGCCATTATTGCAAAATTAATAACGCTTCACAAGCTCAGAGTTTCTTCCATTCTTCTTCTTTTTTTACAATTTTCTCAGTTGCCTTTTGTGCAATTTGAGATTAAAAAAGTGTCAGCTTGCCTCCTCTTTTCTGTGATGATATGGTCGATGCACTTTTAAGTGAGGTTTGGTGTTATGATTTCTTCTCCTTTTTGTGTCTCCTAATTTAATCTTCATTATCCGGTCGTTTTTCTTTTTTAAAACAAATAAAATTAATGGGTTTTGTTCTTTTTACTTTGTTTGTGTGGAGTTAAAATGTTTTTATTCAGTGTTTTGTGTAGGTTTAGACGGGTTGGGAGATAAAGATAAAATTCTGTTAAGTTTATCTGTAATGTCGAATTAAATATCTGTAATGTCGACTCGCTTCATTGACATATTTTTAACTTCGTCCACATAAATGATGCATTATTACGACTGCTGGCAGGGTCTTCATCACGGATGAAACAGTTGGTCTCCATTTCATGATTTTTTACAGAGAGGAGCTGTCTCTTTTTAAAAAGAGGGGATGTGTGATCCGAAGACTAAATCATGCGTTGCAAAAAGGCAGAAGGATTTGTGTTGGTGTTGCCATGGATTCATACGGTCATAATTCTAAATATGGCCATCGATAGACTGGAAATATTGTGTGACTATGTATTAATGGTCGATAGATATTTGTTTTTATTATTAACTTTAAATTACTTTAAAATGAAGAAACACTTTGTATTGCTTAATCTGTTTTTTCTGATCCTGGTTGCTTGTAATAGTAGCTATGAGGATATAGAAAAAATACCGGCAGTGGTTAACAAGTATGATTCAAGCAAACCGACAGCGGCAAGCGCAATTGATCCTACCTGGGGCATTATTGATCAGCCTTTTATTCTGAAGGGAAATTTTCCGGGCTTAGTATCCGGCATGAAGGTTTATTTCGGAAAGAAGAAAGCAGTTCTTGTTGGAACTAATGGAGAGAGTATAACAGGTCTTGTTCCGAAGGAACCTAATGGGTATAATCAAATTTCGTTAGTGATCGGGAAAGATAGTATTGTTCCAGCCAACCTGAAATTCAAATACAGACAAAGTCGCTCTGTTAAGACCATTGCCGGGAAATTAGGAACCGATAAATGGATGGATGATGCCGCTTACGCCGGAGCTGCTCTTGATGCCGTAACTTTTGGTGAAGTCCACTATGTAGCAACGGTTGCAGGTCAGAAAAACGACAATATTCTTATGATAGAAAGTGGGTGGGGAAACAAGTTGTTTTTATTGTCTCAGGATGATAATAAGATACAGAAGCTCTCAACTCCCACCAATTTGTGCTCTCCAGCTGTTCCCAGCACTCGCGACCGATTTTTTACTACCAAATTCTGGGACGGAGATCATACCATTTATATGTATTCCAAAGAAAGCAGCTGGTCTTTTGTTAGTGCCGGTGTAGTAGTTGCTCAAACTGATTTTCCTGCTCAGAAAGTTCCGTCAATGACATTTGCTGAGGACGACAATCTTCTTTATTTACTGGATACAGAGGGTAGAATTGCAGAAGTTAATCTTACCGATAAGAGTTATAAAATCTACACAACAGCGAGCAAGAAGCCTGCAAATATCAAAAGCAGCAACTTCGGAGGAACGATATCAGGAACCTCTTTGCCGACAAACTTTGGCAACTGGGAAGACTCTTATATCTGCTACAGTAAATACCACAAATGCTTCTTTGTTACCTACACTACAGAAAATGCAATTTACAAATATGTAAAAAATGAAGACGGATCATGGACTTGCTCGTTGTATGCAGGACACAACGGTCCAGGCAGTACTGTGGGTGACCGCCTCAAGGATGCCCAGTTCACTAATCCTCATGGAATAGTTGTCAATGCCGATGGTGATATTTTCGTATGTAACAAAGGTGGATGTGCATGGTGTTCCAATGGACATGTCATCAACAGAATTTCCGGAGACGCAGTGGAAATTGTGGCCGGAAACGCAGGTAGTAATGGTCCATTGACAAATGGTACTAATCCACTCGAGTCTACTTTTAATGAACCCCGCAATTTGGCGATTGATTTTGAAGGTAACTATTACATTGCCGGAGGAAGTGACCGTACTGTCAGAAAACTCTCCATCGAGTAATGTTGAGGGCATAGTTTCACAAGCATAAATCATTAAAGCTTACACGATTTTCAGATTTCAACAAGTTTGAAAAACAGGCTTGGTGCCTTATCATACGGCAAAACTGTTTGAATCAGATTTGTTTGAAGTCGATAGAATGAAAATTGTGATGGATGACACACGTAATCCAACATTCAAGTTTGAATTTGGTTGATGGTGTCGTCCGGGGATTTTATGTGATGTTCGTGCAAAATATAAAATTTAAACATATGAAACGGTCATGTTTTCAGGAACTTCCGGGAAAATGACAATGTTGTAACATGGAGTTCCATATGTCCTTAAAAAAGAAAATTATTATCATATGAAAAAGAAAATATACTATATCATTCTTGCTGCATTGATATTCTGCAAATTGCCTGCCTATGCCCAGTCTGGCTTGTCTGCCGGAGGTATAGTGATGTCGGAAAAAGGGGAAGTGCAGATTGGAGCAACAGTAGTAATCAAGGAGAATCCGGGGAAAGGTGTTATTACCGACCTGGATGGACACTTTAGAATAAGTGGTTTACAAAAAAACCAAACATTGGTTATTTCAATGGTCGGTTTCGAAAAGAAAGAAATTAAGGTTGACAAAACTGATGAAAGGATGCGTGTTGTCCTGAAAGAAACGGTTAATACCCTGGATGAAGCTATCGTTGTTGGGCACAGTACGCAGCGTAAGGTGTCGGTCACCGGGGCGATCACGAATGTGGAAGTAAAAGATCTTAATACACCCGCAACATCTGTTACCAATATGCTTGGTGCCCGTGTACCCGGTATTATTTCAATGCTGAGTAGCGGCGAGCCGGGGAAAGACTTTTCTCAGTTCTGGATTCGTGGTATTAGTACGTTCGGTGCCGGTTCAAGTGCCCTCGTTCTTATTGATGGGGTAGAAGGAAATTTGAATACACTGGATCCAGACGATATCGAAAGTTTTTCGATATTAAAAGATGCATCGGCAACTGCGGTGTATGGTGTGAGAGGTGCGAACGGTGTTGTTCTGGTGACAACCAAAAAGGGTGTTGCCGGGAAACTGTCAATCAATGTGAAGGCAAATGCAGGAGTCTCTTATTCTCCCCGTATGCCTAAGTATGTGGATGCTAATCAGTATGCTGCGCTTGCC
>JAUZOF010000444.1 GCA_030706585.1 Bacteroidota bacterium | reverse complement strand
GTTGCAACTTCGGGCGAAGGTGACGTTTGGAAAACGATTACAGCAAAAGTAAAAAGCATTAAAGGAGTTCACGATCTTTATTTCGTTTTCAAAGGAGAAAAAGACCTGTTCAATTTCGACTGGTGGAAGTTTAAAGAATAAACAATAAGCGAAAGTCTTATAAAATATGATGAACTTGGAAAAAATGACAATCTTGACGATTGTTGGATTAATATTGTTTTTTTCTCCTGCTTACGGCTCTGCAAACAAAAATGAAGTTCTTGCTCATTGGCGTTTTGATACGGTAAAGCACTTACAAGGAGATTCAACGTCACTTTCCGTGGTCGGAAAACCGCTTACCGCTTCGGAACGTGGTGCTGCTGAACCACAACCTTACGTATTCGACGAGTCGGGCAAAGGGAATTTCTTGCAGGTACGCGGTTCAAGACCGTCACCCAATGTTTTTTCAGACGATGTACCCACTTCTCAAGTAAATGGACAGCCGAACGTCCGCTCACTTGCCTTAAAAAATGGTGAGTATGTGGTGACGTTCGATCGCCCGTTGGCTTACTACGACCTGCGCAAAAGCTGGACAATAGAGGCAAGTTTGAAGTGTAACTTACTTGGCACCGAACAGGTTTATCTTTGCAAAGAAGGAGTAAGAGGACAGTTGACTGGTGATTTGTCCATCGGGTTCGACAACATGTATAAAAAATACTTTGTTGAGGTGATGTGTGCTGACGGTGTACCCCGTCGTATTGTTGCAGGAGATGAGGTTGAAGCCGGCAAGTGGTATGATGTTCGTGCCCAGGCTGATTATGATTCAAAGATCGGTCAGACTCAACTTCGTTTTGAGGTAAAACGTTCGGGTCAGGCTAACTTCGAACAGTCATCTTCCATTTCTTTCAAAGGTATGGCGTTGAATCGCAATGCCGGTATGTGGGTAATTGGACGTGGGTATCCGGGAGGCTTTCCTAACAGTCTTCAGGTGCTTGATGGTGCAATAGATGAGGTGAAGATCTCTGGCGAAGCAATGCCCCGTGTCGCAGGTCAGAACCCGCTTTTTACCGACTGTTTTACCGCTGATCCTGCAATGACCGTAATTGGCAATACAGTGTATGCTTATGTGGGTCAGGATGCTGCATCGGTTGGTGGATGGTTCGACATGCCCAATTGGCTGTGCTACTCAACTACCGATATGAAGAACTGGAAAGCGCATGGTCCTGTTTTGGCGGCAAAGGATTTCGTAAATGCATATAGCAATGCTTCCTGGGCTGCGCAAGTGATTGAAAAAGATGGGAAATATTATGATTATGTCACGCTCGATGGGAAAAATGGACACTTTATTACTGTGGCAGTAAGCGATAGCCCTATCGGTCCATTTAAAGAAGCACTTCCCGGTAAACCCCTCATTACTGATGACATGACCAAAGATTCTCACAGGGCAAATTCAGATATTGATCCCACTATCCTTATTGATACTGATGGCATTCCATGGATGGCCTGGGGGAATGGCGATTGTTATATGGTAAAATTGAAACGCAATATGGTCGAAATTGATGGCCCGGTTACCAAAGTTCCATTCAGAAATTATTCGGAGGGGCCATGGTTATTCAAGCGTAACGACCTTTATTACATGGTATATGCTGCTGACGCACCTGGCGTCCAAGCCGAACAAATTGCCTACTCTTTTGCTAAAAATATAACCGGCCCGTGGACGTATGGAGGACTACTTACTACTTCGGCAAAATATGGCTTCACCATTCATCCGTCTATCATAGAATTCAAGAATCAATGGTATTTCTTCTATCACGACGGTTCTTACACGTTGAATGGGACACCCGGTGGCGATTGCAGGCGTCAGGTGTGTGCTGAATATCTTTACTTTAATCCCGACGGAAGTATAAAACCGATAACTTTAACAACAGAAGGTGTTAGTGTAAAGCCGAGAAATTAATTGCAAAAATTAAACAAGAATGAACAGGATTATAATCCTCTTTGCTGCATTATTAGCAGGCAATGCAATAAACATTTCAGCACAGGGAAAGGCTAAAAATGAAGAAGTGAAGTGTTCATTCGAAGCTGAATCTGCCAAACTTATTGGAGGAGCATTAAAAGTGTCTGATGGCAGTGCTTCAGGTGGCTATACAGTCGGTCTGACCAAACCTGACGATGGAATTAAGTTTTCAAATCTGTCTGCAGTCCATAAATTGGCCATTCGCTATGCGTCTGTAGAAGTTGGCACCATAAGTATTGGGGTAAATGACCAGCCAGCATGCAAGGTGAATATTCATTCATCAGGAAGTCTTACAGGTTCATTTCTATATGCTATTATTGATATTGCAATTCCTGCACAAGCAACATTAACAATCAGTCTTTCAACTAACGATGTGGCTTTAAACATCGATCAGATACTTGTTGGTGACGGAGATTTGGGTTTGCCCCCCGATAGTTGGAATTTACCTCCCTTAAAGGCGGCCGATGGCCCTTATAAAGCCGATTGGAAAGAAATCAGTCGTTTGTATACCGTACCGGCGTGGTGGCGTGAGGCAAAATTCGGAGCCTGGTCGCACTGGGATCCGCAGTCTATGCCCGAACAAGGCGATTGGTATGCTCGCGGCATGTATATGGAAGGCGACCGGCAATACAACTACCATCTTCAACATTTCGGGCATCCGTCCGAATACGGTTATAAAGACATTTGCCACAATTGGGTGATTGACAAATGGAATCCCGAAGAGCTGATGAATTTATACGTGGAAATGGGTGCTAAGTATTTCATGGCAATGGGAGTGCATCACGATAATTTCGATTGTTGGGATTCAAAATACCAACTCTGGAATTCGGTGCATATCGGGCCGAAAACTGACATTGTCGGCACGTGGGAACGAATTGCACGTCAGCACGGATTGCGTTTTGGTATAGGGTTTCATAATACTCCGGCACGCACCTGGGGACAGTTTATGACCGTTCGCTACACCAGCGACAAAAAAGGAGATAAGAAAGGAGTACCTTACGATGCACTGCAAACCGTTGCCGATGGAAAAGGCAAATGGTGGGACGGAATGGATCCGGTTGGCCTGTACGGACCAGCTCATGATAAAAGCAATCCGTTGCAGTCGCCTTTTGCCAATCAGTTTATGTGGCGTGTCGATGATGCAATTTCAAAATATCATCCCGATATGATCTATTTCGACGAACATGCCGGCGATTCGCAAGTGGATTTGGGGGTAAAGATGGGTCTTGGCTTTCTGGCTCCGATCCTTATTGCTAATTATTACAACAAGTCGTTGAAATGGAACAACGGAAAAATGGAGGCTGTCGTTAACCTGAAAGGGGTCGGCGGACAGTACAATAGCTTTAAGAATACTCCGGAGCTTCTGCCATTTGTTGATCGGGCATTAGTGAAAAGTTCCGAATTTGTGATCGAGCCCGAAATAATGGCTTACCCGTTTCAAACCGAGACCAGTATTGCCGATTGGCATTATCAAACGGGAATGAAATATATGGATGCGTCGAAAGTAGTTCAATTACTGATGGAGAATGTTTCCCGTAACGGCACTATGTTGCTGAATATTACCCAACATGGGCGTGGCGATCTTGATCCTGAAGCAATTCGTATTTGTAAAGATGTCGGCGCGTGGTTGAAAGTGAATGGCGAAGCTGTTTACGGTTCACGTCCTTACGAAGTATGTGCCGAAAATTCAATCAGGTTCACCAGAAACAACGGTTATGTTTATGCGACTGTTTTGAATTGGAGCGATAGCGCTCTTGTGATCAAAGCCCTTCGCTCCGGAGGAAATACTATCGGCAAAGTAACAAAAGTAGAACTTCTTGGTTCGGATGAAAAAATAGATTTCGTCCAGAATGAGCATGGTTTGAAAGTAATCCCTGCCGGAATCGCCCGACCTTTGGCAGGTATAGCCGATAGTTTGTTGGCAACAAAAAGCCGGGTATTGCGCATTACACACGATAAAGTCTGGTTCAATGATGATGATCCGGGCGT
>JAUZOF010000443.1 GCA_030706585.1 Bacteroidota bacterium | reverse complement strand
TAGATCATTATTTGTGGGAAAAAGAATTAGAAAAGGATCAAGCAAACCAGAATAAAGCGATAATTAACTATACATTCAGACCGAATCGATCAATAGAACATTTATATCCTCAGACCTCTGATAAACCATGGGTAGAAAAGGATTTACATTCTTTTGGTAATTTAGCAATGATTTCTCCGGGTTTTAATTCAACTCAAAGCAACGATGATATTCTTGTTAAGTTTGCACGAATTGAAAAGCAAATTAGAGGACCTTATTTACTTGAGAATATTAAGTTGCTTTTTATGTATCAAAAAGGAAATGGAAAGGAATGGACGATAGAGCTTGCGAAAGAACATGAAAAAGAAATGATACAAATTCTTGCTGATTCATTCCCTCAAGGTCATGTATGCAATGATGCATTAAACTCTATGATTCAAAACCAACAAGACAATTAATATTCTCAAGAAATGAATTCAGAAAACACTGATTATAAAATAGGCTATGATTATGCCCTATCCCTTGGCAAGGAAATAAAAATTGCGGAGTATTATGGTAAAAGATATGCATATCATTTACCATCATGTCGAGAAGAATTAGAAAAAGACCCCTATTTATTAGCTTATGATACAGCGGAAGAGAACTCTATTTTTCTCGCTACAGGAGAAATGGAAGCATATGAACAAGCCAAAGAATGGAAACATTCAGATGAGTGGGCAGTAGTCTATGCCAACAACTCATTTGAAGAGGACTATACAAAGTCAGATGCTTATAAATATATAAGAGAAACTTCGCCTGAAACTATTTATAGTGAAGCATATAACGAATACATTTCCAGAGGATACTCAGAAAAATATTCTACACTTATTGCCACTGAAATTCAAAATGAAGACTGGCAAGTTGGTACAATCGAAGATACCGAAGCGTTATTTGATGACTATATGGTTTTATTCAATAAGGCTAAAAGTCAAAATAAGAGTGATAACTTTTCAGATTTTTTTGCTGATTATACCCTTCAAATTGAAGGTTGTGAAAGAATAGGATGGACCGTGTCTTTGCTTCGTGAAGAATTATTGAATAAAAATAAATCAGAAGAATATATTAAGCAAGTAATAGATAGACTGGATCAATGGGATGATATAGATGAGGAAACTTTAAATGAAGTATCTGAAGATCATTGGAAGATTAAAGAAGCTCTAGGATATGCTGACGGTCATTATTATGGATTAAAAAATAATATTCAGGACATTCCTGAATTTGCAGTCAAGATGGCTTATAATTATGTAGTATGTATGAATTATGATTATATTGCTCCTATAGAAGAACTTGCATTGTATAAAACAATTATAGACTACAACAAATCATTCTCGCCTCAATTACCAATTACAGAGGATCAATTTCTTCTTATCGAAGAATTAGATAAGGAAATTGAGATTGATAATAAGACCCAAAGAAACTAGTAATTGTCTGGATTTGTTTTGAAATACCCCGCAGCACTGCCTTGATTTGGTATGACTGCGGGTTATTTTTGTGACCTTCTGTTACTTTAATAAAAATCAACACGTACATTACTCAAAAAGAAATTATCCAAAACAGCGTAGCCTTTGCCGTGAAAACAGCATTACATGATCCTTCCCGGTCCATACTAAAAGGAAAAAGGCTTCACCAGCTGGAAGAGTATCAGGCAAGATATATTTTGCAGGTTATTGGTTCTGTATCAGAAAAGGTGGTTCCGTTGATAGCAGAAGATATGTTTTCATCGGATCAACAGTTTGGTAAAAGGGATATGGTGCTGCGTGCATTTACCTTCTACTTCGATAAAACCATCGAGATGGTTTACAATATGAGAGTCGGAAATGATAAAGGGATAGACTTCAATCTGGCAGAATTATTTCAGGGAATTAGCGGAGATAACATTCCTGAATATATACAGCTAAAGGTGAATAAGATCATTCCTACAATAGCCCTGCTTTGTAATACAATTACAGATTATGTCCGGGATATGGAATATAGTGATTTTGCTTTAGAGGAAAAGATAAAAACAATCTTGTACAGTTCGGTGCAGATCGCCATCGAATATACCTTGCGTATTGATCTGGATGATGATACTGAGATTCAGCATTATCTGGAGAATTGCTAACCGGTTTGGTTAACGACTTTAGGTTCTGTTAGATAACAACGTACGTTGTTTTTTGAAATATCCCGCAGCTCTGCCGTGTTCTGGCATTGCTACGGGATATTTTTGTTGCATATATCTAATGCAACAGATTCAAACATGGAAACACGAACATTATCGGAGATATTGAAAGAGAATATTTTGGCAAAGTACAAAACGATTCCGCTACATCCGGTCACGTTAGAAGATGCTCTTGCAATAGCATTTAAAAGCAATGAATCCAATTATACAAATGTGATTAATGATCTGAAATTACTTTTCGGAGAAAGAACGGATTTATCTTTTGCAACCATTGTCATAAAGAACCGACGAACATCTTTTGATCGAGTGTATAATAAAGCTGTTTTAAGTCTGATCGCAAATGGGAGAAGATTGTCAGAAGCAAAAAGAATATATTTTGTTATGCGATTTGGCAAATCAAGTTGGTTTAAATATGGAGGTTTATTCACTAAGCAAGGAGCTGATATGGCAATGGTTTATTGTAGATATCGTAAGCCTGGAGTTGATTATTACTGGACGGCGAACTTTAGTGATCCCTACAAAAAGAAAATCGCACTGACGATTATCTATATCTAGTCGAAAAGCACCAACTGATAATAGGATAAAGAAATTGGGGATGCCGAAAACCAAACAGAGTAGGCTAAGATAAAAAACAGATTATGGGAACAATGATCAACCGGGGTAAAGAACTGATAAGAATCTGCCCGACAAACAAACATAAAATTGAGTATTCAACCAATGGCGGACGTGTCTGGATGATAAGGTATTCAGGTAGTTTTTATGGGGATTTTCAGGATCTTTCTGACAATGGGACGGAGATTCTGGCTCAAACATCTAAAGGCCTTTACTCTTCCACTAACGAAGGACGGGTCTGGTTTAAGAGAAACTCTAAATAGCAAAGCGCATCCCGATTATCATTTTGTCACATTTCCTCCCGTTTCAGAGTCCGGTGCAACTCCGCTCTTCCTCCACAGCAACTCCACATATGCTCCACAGTTGTTCGGAAAGGCTCCGGAGAAGCGGGGTTTGATAAAACAACGCGTAAGAGTCTCTTTTGCTGTCAAAATGATTATGACTCGTTTTGCCGAACCAGCATCCTCATCTGCCAGAGGAGGGTAATTCCATGCAGGAATGGCTTCTGCGTGGCAAGGAGGGTTCAAAAAGTGTGTAGGAGTAGAGCAGCGCCTGCATTATACCACTCACAAAACGAACGGAGCGTCATCCCCAATCTTTGGAGACACTCATCCGTTTATCGGAACCGTTATGAGAAGGGAAGGAGGAGGTGAAAAGTTCAAAGAAGTGCTTCGTACCGTTACGAAGTGTCTCCCAGAGGTCTGGGAAGCACTTCGTCAATTGACGGGAGGTCTCCCGCAGTTGTTGGAACCGTTTCGTAGCCCCTATGGGTGTCCCTTTCACCTGAAACAGGCTTCCTGTTTTGCTTTGGTATTTTCCCCGGACAAAAATGAAATACAAAGCAATAGGTTGGAACTAATGCCGGAGTAACAGGAAAACAGGAATGACGCGTCAAGCGGCCCGGAGCTGCTGAACGCTGGCGTTCCTCACTGGCAGCATCTTTGGTCCATCTGACGGATTAAAACGCAAAGTCGCGATGGCGCAAAGAAAAATATTCCTTTGCATCTTCGCGACTTTGCGTTCATATAGGGCTTTTCTTTCAGAGTAACTTTGCTGCTCCTTCATCCAGATAAAAGAGGGCATGAGGAGCCGCTTCAGCAATCTTGAATGACGGGTAATTCGGCGCAAATTCATCATTGGTGAAAATGCTTCTGATGACTGACGCCTTACCTTCTCCGGTTACGAAAAAGACAATACGTTTGGCATTCCTGAT
>JAUZOF010000442.1 GCA_030706585.1 Bacteroidota bacterium | reverse complement strand
TTTTATTCGCAATATTTCTTTATAGCGTCAGTTATCATTTGTTTCGTGTCTCCAAGCTCGTAACCTTTCTTTAAGTCGCTACATATTTTAGCTTTCTCGTCTGTCGGAATTTCTACATTTTGTTTAGTGGCGTAAACGGTTATTTCACTATTTGTACTTAAAGTCCGACTGTCTTTCATTTCATACTTCCTGATTCGAACAAAAGCTCTCATACTATAAGCATCTTTATTTAATGGCTCTATTTCTATAGATTTATTACAGTCGGCAAGTGCTTCTTCAAATTTCAATTCGTATAAATAAGCTCTACTTCTATGAAAATATACGTCGCTTAAATTAGGACATAATTCCAGTGCTTTGTTGTAAAAATCTACAGCGGTTGAATACTTTCCTTTTTCAAATTCTTCAAGGCCTTTGTCAAAGAGTGAAATTGTTTTTGCAACGTCTTTTGTAAGTCGCTTTTTACCAGATTTATATTCAGTTACCCATTTCACCATTCCAGTCGAATACCACTCTGTCCAAATTCCCTCTTCCTTTCCGTTTTTGAATACTCCTTTGTATTGAAGTTGTCCGTTTGTGAAGTATTTTGCCGTTTCGCCGTCTTGTATTCCTTTTGAATAGTTTCGATATAACCTTATTGTTCCGTCTTTATAGTAATATGTTCTTAGACCATCGTCAACTCCTTTGTTTATAAACCCTTCTTCTTTCTTAATTCCACTTAAATAATAGTCAATGTATTTGCCCGTGTATGGTGTCGAAGAACCTTTTAAACACCATTTGTCTTCCTTTTTATACATTTTATTGATAAAGGAAGGAATTCTCTTTATGTCATCAGGTCGTTTTGTGTACTCTTTTGTGAATACAAAAATTAGTTTATCGAAATCGTATATTTGATATTCTCCGAATTTAGACTTTGTAGTCACAACTTCAATATGGTCAACAGTCTTTTCTGACAGGTTTCCTTCTTCCTCCGAAATCTCATGAAATATCGGAATAGAGTCTACTACATATAGTATTTTTTCTTTCTTTTCTTGTCCATATGTCGCAATAGACATTAATGTTAGTAAGCTGAAGATTAGTCGCTTCATAAGTCTGTTTTTTGTTTTTTTAGTGTTGCCCATAACATCTCTCTATGCGACACTCAATCCTGTATGAGACACTAATGTCTTATATTTCAGCCTTAGTTGTACTCAAATTTTATTATAACTATCAGTTTATTAGTGTTATTCAAATAACCCTGTAGCTGGGTAGTGTCTTATACAGGAAATAAAAGAATTATAGAGGATGCTCTTGTTTAATTATCTGTTTTCCTATTCTCCGCTTCTTCCAAGTCTAATATCTTACACTCAGCACTAATTCAAGTCTGAGCGCAGCGGGTCCCGACAACTATTGGGATTGGACTTAAAACAGTTTCAGTTTTCAAACTGAAGCCTACTTCAGATTTCTTATCTTATCACTTATTCAGTCTAAGACTGCTCTGGTTTCCAGCACAAGTCCCCGCTGCGCTCAGACTTGCGCTAGGCACTGACTGCGTAATATTTGCAAATGATGTCAATCACAAATAAATCCCCAGCCAGCCACAAAAAAGCCCGCTGAGGATTCCAATATTATCACACCGTCTCCAGTTTGAAAAACAGATCGGGGTTGTCGCCATTGATACTGATGATTTGCTCTGCGGCTTTGTAGCCGATTTTGGTAGCTGTGACGCGGTAACGCCCTTCATCAATCGTTTTGACATTAAATCGACCCTTGTCGGCAGTTGATTTGGTGATGACCGGTTCGCTGCTGACGAGCGTATTGTTTTCATCCACCTCAAGGAAGGTAAGCAGCACACCGGAGATAGAATTATCGGTCATAT
This sequence comes from Bacteroidota bacterium, assembly GCA_030706585.1. Taxonomy (GTDB): domain Bacteria; phylum Bacteroidota; class Bacteroidia; order Bacteroidales; family UBA7332; genus CAXXIC01. The sequence goes on along the minus strand of JAUZOF010000442.1, from coordinate 2,149 downwards.
CAGTCACCATCCCTTTGAGGGTAAATGAGCGAGAACCTGTTGGTTCTATTCTGCGAGCGGCTTTATAACGCTCATACAGGGTCGGATTGGTATAACGGATGATTTCGATTACGATATCAATCTGTTCAAGGGTATCATCAGCTTCTTTATATAAAGCATTCAGGCTATTCTTTGACAAGTTGTTATCCAGACGATTAATCGTTGGCTGGTTATAGGTTGCTTTATAAGCTTTGATACTTTCATCTAAGGTATCCAGATCCTCCTGTTTCAAATCAAATCCAGTTGCTTTGGGTAATACCTCAGTTCCACGGATATGAACTGACTGGGAAACATTAAGTAATGCGGGTGCCGCTAATCTCCTTAATTTGGAAATAGTATAGTCTATATCATTCAATAAGTTGTAATCCTTATTATAACGTGCATAGGCTTTGACTTTTACAACTACTGAAATAGTATCATTTTCCAGATTATCCCGGTTATCCTGATTTATCTGTGTAATTCCTGATCCATCAAACTCTGATCGGGCATTTGCCTCTTCGATCTTAGTGAAGCTGTTTTTAAATTTTGCGGCATTCTCAGTGTACCCCGGCAAAATAGATAAAGCTCCCTGTTCTGTATCCATAACATTATTCGTTGTATGGTACATCTTCGTTTTTACTCGTTTTCTTTTGTCCATAATTTAATTTTTATGTTAAGGGTTTATCATATTCAACAAACGTTTGATCGATGGCAAAGGTATCTGATGTGTTTCACATTTCCAAACATATTGATTGTATTTTTCATTCAAAATATAACAAATGCACTAAAACAACATGTACAACCCTGTATATTAGCATAATATCTATATCTACGTAGAGCCGAATCTTTTAGAATTGAAATATAAATGAATTGTATTAATGGCTATTTTCACATCTACTATTACCATCCTGATGAATTTTGCAGATAATTAAAATATCAAGGAAGTGATATTTCTGATATAAAGTCCGAGCAGATTGTATAGCAAGTTAATGTTCTTTGAATTGCGTGAATTTGCCTTTTGTCTGAGGTGTTTGAGGTCTTTGTATCTTATGTCAATGGTCTTTGTATCGCCTGTCAGAGGTCTTTGTATCGCATGTCTTCGGTCTTTGTATTACACGTTTAAGGTCTTTGTATTGCATGTCAATCCTCTCCGCTTTAATGTCAGGGGTCTTTGTATCGCATGTCAATAGTCTTTGTAACAGGTGTCAGTGGTCTTTGTATTGCATGTCAAAGGTGTTTGTATCCCATGTCAGTGGTCTTTGTATTGCATGTCGATGGTCTTTGTAACAGGTGTCAGTGGTCTTTGTATTTTGGGGTTTCACCCTATATATTCCAGCGAGATAAGGGTGATATAATAAAGAGAGCCACAGAAGATTTCATGTTTATGAATCTTTGTGGCTCTGATAACTATCTCTATATTTAGCTGGGAAAGGTTCGAACTTATTATTTATACACCTTCAAATAAAGCGTGTCGGTGCTGTATGAGGTAAAGATGCCCAATCCGTTGGTAACATTCGTGGGCGGCGAAGTCAGGCTCTCTGCATTGGTTGAATAGTGCTGATAGAGTTTGGCATATTCATCCGGAATCTTAAACAATACAATCCGGTGGAGTCCGTAGTAAGAAAAGCTCTTATCCGAAAGAGAATAAGTGGTAGTCTTTATCGGCTCCAGGTAGCGGATGACTGACACACTGTTATTGAGATTGATGGGACTGGTTTTTCCATCCAGACACTCGATGGAGAGGTAATGATAGAGATCATCGGGATTATCCCAGGTGTATTTGGCATAATAGGTGGTATCGACTACCGTCCATTTGACTACTCCGTGAATACTATCCTTCACACCTGTAAAACCTTCGGGTTTAGTAGGTACGGTGGTCTGGGCGGTAACTTGCTTATTATAGTAAGTAAATGACAGATAGTAGGTCTTGCCCGCCTGTACAATAAGCGGCGAGCTGTACTTTCCTTCTCCGTTAAAGGACAACTGATGGGCAATATTGTCGCATGTGACCGTGACGGCGACGTTATTTACCGGCTCGTAGGTAGAATCATCAGAGTCAATGATAAATTCACGGTTAAGTTTCAGGGAAATAGAATCTCCTGCTCTCAGGAAAGCGTTGACCACTACCCCA
>JAUZOF010000441.1 GCA_030706585.1 Bacteroidota bacterium | reverse complement strand
TAAACAGTCGGACGGTAAATTACAGTATACTCCGCTTGATGTTGAAACCAGGACCTATAAAGATTACATGTATTTCGGTCCTATCCCGTATGGTGAAATGCTGAAATGGAACAAACTTCAACAGAATGCAGGTTGGTGATTTTATCTGAATAATAATTGAAAATATTAAAATATGAAACGATTTAATTTATTATCTATACTGTGTGCTGGTGCGATTGCTCTACTGATGACATCTTGTAAAAATCAAGATGTAGAGTTTCCCGATTATGGACGTACGACAGTATACTTTGCTTACCAATATCCGGTCAGAACGATCGTGCTGGGAGATGACACGTATGATACTAGCTTGGATAATGCACATCAGTGCCAGATATATGCTACAATGGGTGGTGTATATGCCAACAAGAAAAAAATTGACATCGACTTTGTCGTTGATAACTCACTGTGTGATAAATTGACTTTTGGTGATGGATCAGTTGTTAAAGCCATGCCATCAAATTATTATACGTTAGCTGGAAGTAAAATATCTTTGGATCATGCCATACAGGGTGCTGTAGGCGTACAGTTGACTGATGCTTTTTTTGCCGATCCGTTGGCATTGCAAAACACATATGTTATTCCTTTGCGTATGACAAAGGTTGCCAATGCGGACTCCATACTTTCAGGCGTGCCGAAAATTGCCAATGCTCCGAGAGGAAACTCTGCTCTCTGGGATATCGCACCAAAGGACTATGTTCTTTATTGCTTAAAGTATATCAACCCTTATCATGCAAATTACTTGCGTCGTGGTAAAGATGTGATTACGATTGGCTCGACCACAACAAGTATTGTGCGTCATAAACAATATGTGGAAAACGATGAAGTATGTAGCATGACAACTAAATCTTTATCTATGGTAGAGTATCCTGTCACTGTTGTAGATGCTAGTGGTGCCAGCGTGGTTTGTAAGTTGCTACTGACATTCGACAATCAAGGAAAATGCTCTGTATCAACTACATCTTTGGGATTTTCAGCTTCAGGAACTGGTTCATTTGTGAAGAATGGAGAAAAGAAAAGTTGGGGAAATCAAGATCGTAATGCGATTTATCTCAACTATAACATTACTATGGGGGCAAGTGGTAAAACGTACCAAACCAATGATACCCTTGTGGTTCGGGATCGGGGTGTAAAAATGGAAACATTTACTCCTGCTTATACAAACTAATCATTTAAATCATAGTTACTTATGAAATGTAAATTTAAATTAGTATTGGCTGTCTTTTCTGTGTTTCTGCTTGCATCATGTGCAGATAATGCACAACTTGATTTTTTGACACAAAAACCAGACAGTTTAGCGCAGCTGGAATACTTGAACAGTTATAAAGTTTTGAAGTCATACGTGGATACTATTGCCAACCCCAATTTTAAATTGGGGGCTGGTGTATCTCTAAGTGATTTTAGTGCCAAGAATGCGGCTTATCGATTGGTTAAGTCTAATTTTAAAGAAGTAACAGCAGGTTACGAAATGAAGCATGGTGCCGTTGTTCAAAATGATGGTACACTCGCAGTCGATGATGTTATAGCCTTTCTTAAAAATGCCAAAAGTTCGGGATTATCCGTTTTTGGGCATACTCTGTGCTGGCATTCAAATCAAAATGCTACTTATCTTAATAGTGTTATTGCACCAACTGTAGTTACCGGATCTGCTCCGGCCAGATATGATGTGCTCTGGTCTCAAGATTTTGAAACAGATAATAATTCAACCTCAGGATCTGTTTATTCTTGGAATGGTAATGCAGTTAAGTCTTTTACAGCTGCAGGTGGAGGTAAGGGAGGCGTAGGCAGAGCTCTGACAATAACCAATGCCTCAGTAAGAACCAATGACTGGGATTGTCAGATATTCTTTACCTTTCCAAAAGCAGTACATACTGGAGATAAGTTGAGATTTACCATGGATATAAAATCCGATGTGAATGCTTCATATCCGACACAAGCACATACTGCTCCGGGTGCATACAAATTCTGGAACTTCTTTGGTACCCTTAGTGCGACTCCAACCTGGACCACTTATGTTAACGAAATGACGGTAACGAGTGATCAGGATGGTTGCAACACCATTGCATTTAATCTTGGCAAAACTGCTACTACTTTTTATTTCGATAATGCAAAAGTAGAGATTTGGAATCCGAACCCAGGTTCATATACGGTTGAGAAAACGAGCAATGAAAAGAAGACTTTGATTGATAAGGCGTTGGATAGCTGGATGTCGGGAATGCTTGGCGCTACTAAAAACTATGTAAACGCATGGGATGTAGTGAATGAACCAATGTCTGATTGGCCTGATCCTACACAGCTTAAGACAGGGGTAGGCAAGACGTTGGCGGCAGATGAGTTCTACTGGCAGTATTATTTGGGTAAAGACTATGCCGTGCGTGCTTTTGAACTGGCTCGTAAGTATGGTAATCCAACTGATAAATTATTTATCAATGATTATGGTTTGGAAAGTGAAGATCAGGCTAAATGTAAAGGTTTGATCGCATTTATCCAATACATTGAAAGCAAAGGTCAGAAAGTTGATGGAATTGGTACTCAAATGCATGTTACTCTGGGTCAAACTACAATAGCTGGCATTAGAGCGATGCTGACTAATCTGGCAGCAACAGGGAAGCTTATTAAAATTTCCGAATTGGATATGGGTATCCGCCCCACAGGCAGCACTGCGAATTTGAAAACAGCAAATGTTACATTAGCGCAGATGAAGCAAATGGCTGATTTCTATAAACAAATTGTGAAGGCTTATTTCGAAATTATTCCTGTTGCACAACGGTATGGTATCACACAATGGTCTACTACTGACAGTCCGACCAGCTCTTCATGGAGACCGGGTGAACCTATCGGCCTTTGGGATGCAAATTACAACCGCAAACCTGCTTATGCGGGTTTTGCAGATGGTTTGCAGAAATAGTATGTTGATATTTAGCGGGAACCTGCTTGCGGGTTTCTGCTAAATAGTTTAGTTGCTCAGAATACGATTAAGGAATTGGCCAAAGGTTACTCTTTTCCTGGTTTCTTAAAAAAAATACACTAGATACAATAGCCGGCTATTATCCGTTATCGGATAAACCGGAATTAATTAAGCCTTGTAATAAGAGTAGTTTGTAAATTGCTCTTTTACAATCTTCTTGACTAGAAATTATAGGCTTTGGAGAAGGTTCCTGCGTGAGCAGGAACCTTTTTGTTTGCATGTCAGATTGCACCGCAGCAATAATAAAAAGGAATAGCAAAACAGCCCGGGATAAGCATCAAATGCTTATCCCGAGCTGTTTGTAAAAAAGGGGATTATATAAATCGTGTTCGTTTCGGACTTTCATGCGCGATCTTTTTATTTACAGTAAACACTATGTTCAGAACAAAGACGGACAGACACGATAGTTTTTCTTGCAACGGTGACGGATGTCAGGGCAGCATGTCGACTTTTTCGAGGAAGAAAGCTCAGGGCTTCCCTGTCGTTTTTTTTAATAATTTGAGAATCTGTCATTCTTTTTTCAAGGGATAATTGCTTTTCCATATACAACCATGTTTATGCGCATCAAGAATTAATATGATATGCAAGATGCCTCGTTCTTATTGTATAATAAATGGAGCTGGAAAAATAAGCGTAAGTCTGGAATTCTGATCTGAAAATTTGGCTTTCTTCTTCTTTTTGAAATTATCATCAGAAGGTCTGTTTTTGCCATTTTGCACCTTGTGAGCACTGATGGATGATTGTTCGTTTGGCTGCAAATTAGTATCAAATGCAATCATTCTATTATGATACTATTAGTCAAAAAATTGACGGAATATTATGTTTGTGTTAATTTAATCCTTAGATGTGCTCAAAAGTGGAAATTTAATATCTAAAATCAGAAGATGGGAGAAGCAGAAAAAAACATTTTTGTAAAGCTCTTTAACCATATGAATCGATCCTTAAATATCATGCAAATCACACCACCTATCCTCACTTATAGGCGTAATTGGGCTTTTTTTC
>JAUZOF010000440.1 GCA_030706585.1 Bacteroidota bacterium | reverse complement strand
CTTAGTCTGGCTGGTCGATCCATTCGTGGAAGCCTCAGCACTCCTTTGGACAGTCTACAGGAGCTATCATTGAACTATAATCAAAATACACTAAACCTGGAATTATTGTCTATTGGAAATATTTTCGGAGCAAAGTATTCCTGGAAGTTGGAAGGGCTTGATAATGAGTGGAATCAGCCGTCAGGAAACCACTTTATAAACTATTCAAATATACCAAGCGGAGATTACCTGTTGAAGATAAAACTTTATGATAGTTCGCTCTCTAAGGTAATCGCGGAGCGAACATTGAATCTGACTATTGTTCCTCCTTTTTGGAAAACCTGGTGGTTCAGACTGTTTTTGTTTTTACTGACTGTCGGTATTATTTATTTTATCCTGAATTATTATATCGAACGGCTCAAGCAACAACATACAGAAGAAAAAGTCCGTTTCTTTACCAATACAGCACACGATATCAGAACGTCACTGACATTAATCAAGGCTCCGATTGAAGAACTGACGAAAGAGCTAAACCTGTCGGATGCAGGACGACACTATCTTTCACTGGCAACAGAACAAGCCAGACGTCTTTCGACAGTGGTGACTCAATTGATGGATTTTCAGAAAGTGGATATCGGTAAAGAACAACTCTCTCTAAGTATGGTTGATGTTGTAAAATTGGTTGAGCATCGAAGTATGATGTTTGAATCTTGTGCCAAAAGTAAAAACATTGATCTGCAATTTGATTCAGACCAGGAATGTTATCAATCAGCTATCGACGAGTCCATGATGGAAAAGATAATTGACAACCTGATTTCCAATGCGATTAAATATTCACATCCGGATAGCCGGGTTCAGATCAGTTTGAGATGTAACCCCGATATCTGGACTCTGGAAGTGCAGGATCATGGGATAGGAATCAGCAAAAAGGCCCAACGCCAGCTATTCAGGGAGTTTTACCGTGGAGAGAATGCTATAAATTCGAAGATTGTCGGTTCGGGTATCGGGCTTTTATTGGTGAAAAATTATGTAGCACTGCATGGCGGTGATATCAGTTGCGAAAGTCAGGAAAATGAGGGTTCCACCTTTAAGCTTGTAATACCATTTAAAGAGATGGTTGAGGATGAGACTTCTGCCAAAGGAATAATATCCGAATCACTACCTTATGTAATACCGGAAAAGGGATCTCAGATCCAAATGCAACAGGAAGAGTTGCCTAAACGGGAAATGCGTATTTTAATTGTTGAGGACAACGATGATCTACGTAACTTTATGAGATATCCGCTTCAGACTGAATTTGAGGTCTTGTTGGCCGAAGATGGTGTAGAGGCCTGGGAGATGATTCAAAAAGAGATGCCTGATCTGGTTGTTTCGGATGTGATGATGCCCAATATGGATGGATTTGAGCTTTGCCGGTTAATGAAATCGACTTACGAAACATCACATATTCCCCTTATTATGCTTACCGCACTTTCCGGAAAAGCGGAGCAGTTGCATGGATTGGGTCTTGGAGCAGATGACTATCTGACTAAGCCTTTTGATATGACTTTGCTGGTTCAGCGGATAAAATCAATTATTCGTAACCGGGCTGCAGTAAAAGAAAAGGCGCTAAAACTGATTAAAGTTCCGACTAGCAATAATGACCAGATTCTGACAAATGAGCTAAACGATAAGTTTCTCAAGAAAATGTCGGAAGTGGTACGGGCAAATATTTCAAATTCAGAGTTTGGGAAAGATGATTTTGCTGCGGCTATGAATGTAAGTTCGTCATTACTTTATAAAAAGGTAAAGGCGCTTACCGACCAGTCTCCTACTGATTTCATAAAAGTAGTACGGTTGGATTATGCGCAGGAATTGCTACAGAGCAGAAAATACAGTGTTACAGAAGTCAGTGAACTCTGTGGGTTTTCTTCCATCGGATATTTCAGCACCGTGTTTAAAAAGCATTTTGGGAAATCTCCGACAGAGATCTAATTTTATATTTCAGATCAATAGTGTCATTCAAATACAAATGAGAGCCGGTTTTCGTAATTGGCTCTCATTTTTTGTATATAGATTTCGCATTTTAGCCGATATGTTTAAAATTGAAAACTGAATATCTAAAAACGAAAGTTTTAGAGAAGGTGTTTTGCCTATGTTTGTAACGGTCATTGAATTAATGAATTATGAGGCGGTGCTGATGTTGTGTTGTAAAGATTGGCCTATAATTTATTCATAAAGGTATATCTGTTTTATTTCCCGGAAAACTCATTATAAACAAATTAATGTGATGGTTGCTACTACAGATACAATCAGGCTTTTTGTTAATTCCAATTATATACAAATTTAAAACCGTGATTTATGAAGAAAATTACACTTTTGACAGCTGCCCTTTTAGTCGGCTTAACTGCTTTTGCAGAAACTAAAATTACGTACAGTTTTGACAATGATGTGGCCGGTACTACCGCAACTACACCGCCGGCAGCGAATACATCAATTCTGACAGCCAATGGAGGAACTGCTGGTGTTGTATCGTATGCAGGTAATGATAAGACCAGTAATTGTTTGAAAATGTACACCGGTGGTGTAAAAAATCTTACCGGAGTATTGAATCTTAATTCGTTTCCTTCAAATGCAACAGATTATTCTGTAATCTGGAAAGAATATCTTTCGGTTGCATCAGAAGCAAAGTTTGGAGTTTTATTAAGAGGGAATAATCCAAGTCAGGATATAAATACAGGTTACGCTCCGGGGATAATGGAGGGATATTATGTCATGGCATATATTGGTTCGGATTTGAAACTGGCCGGACGTATATACAAAACCAGTGCTGCGGCAGGTTTAACACGTCTTGATAGTTGGGGCTCCAGCAGCGTTTATAGCATCAGTTCCACCGGGATTCCAACCTGGCTGAAGGCTACGGTTTCAGGAGTTAGCCCGGTTACGATTAGTATTGCCTATTCAACAGACAGCACGGCCTGGAACACATTGCTATCTTTTACAGATGTAAGTACAAATCCTTATACATCCGGTTCTACTCAGCTGGTGTGGGGAATTGCTGCACCCACAAATGATTATCGCCTGGATAATATAACTTATTATAGTAGTTCAGTGCCAACAGGAGTTGACACAGCTACAAAAATATCTCCAGTAGTTGTTTCAGAAGAATATTATACGCTGACTGGAGAGAAAATAAGCCGTTCGGTAAATGATTTGAGAGGTATGTACATTCTAAGACAACATTTGTCTGACGGGACAGTTCAATCCTCGAAAGTCTTGTTGAAATAAGTTTGTGATTTGTGGTTAACTATTACAGGGAAGGCAAGCTCTGTAGTTTAAGCAGGAGTTTTGATGACGAGGAAAAGGTCTGGAACTCCTGCTTTTTTTAAGTCTGTTCCAAATCATTGCTGTCGAATATTAATAGATTTAGGAGGGAGTTAAGTGCATCTTTTCAAACTATTTTGATCATATAAGTGTCTGAAATCATCATTATATCTAAAATCAAAAAGCAAATATTCAATATCAAAAAAGGAATAACAGTGTTGTTGATACTTTTGTACTTCATGATTCCGATATATAATCGGGAAGTATGGAAATTGTTTTTGTATTAACTTTAAATTATTTGTTTATGAAAATTCTACTCAGTAAAAGTATTCTTCCATTATTGGGAGGTGTTTTGTTTTGTAATGTAACGATGGCACAAAAGGCGGATTTGAACAATCCCGGTGCAAGTCAGAAATCTCAAGCAGTGGAAGCTCAAATTTTCTACTCTGTATCCACTCCGCCAGTCATTGATGGTGTCATTGATAATAAAGACAGCTGGTCGGCAAATCAATGGAAGGAACAAACTTCAATAAAAGGAACTGCAAGTGGTTCAACATCAAAATTTCAGCTAACCAAAGATGATCAGAACATATATCTGGCGGTTCAGGTAGTTGATAATACACCTCATTCTGAATTTTCAATAGCGAATTCATATGAAAGAGATTGTGTTGAAGCCTTCTTTTCGATGGATCCAACAAGTACCTCCTATGCATCTGGTGTTTGGCAG
>JAUZOF010000044.1 GCA_030706585.1 Bacteroidota bacterium | reverse complement strand
TTATATCTTATACTAAACTTAAAATAGACGTAGAGAGAACAGATATTGAATATAGATGGCCGAACTGCATTTTCTGTACTAATTCTGATGGTGATCTAATCGAATGAATCCTCCGCCTCTGTTATTAGGCTATTGTGAGGTCAATGTTTTGATTAAAGTATATTATGCAACATCGGCGTGTATTGTTTGATACATAATGATACTAATAGAGGATAGGGATCAAGGTATATTTGCAAAGTATTATTCGATTACTATTTTTTAGTAAGATGGATAGTTGATTCGAAATACAACTAATTAGTGTGGTTTCTTATGTTTTGATAGATATTAGTTTTGATTTGTTGAGGCTGATTGTCCTGCTTCGGTAGTTTCAATCAGTCTCTTTTTATCCTGAAGGTGCGACTTTAATATTGAGGTTTATATCGTTTATAGAGTGCGTATATCATGAAAAGCCCCCTCTTCCTACTACTAACTACAATGCAGATAGGCGTTTCGAACCTCGTATCGAAACATCCTATTTGCAAAATAAAACGTAGATGTTACGAATTTCAATCGTTATTCAACATTTTGGGCGGTCTCATGCACCTGATTGATTGCAGAAATTAATTATTTTGGTATATATTAAAAATTGATGTGATGAATATGATCAAATCTTTTTCATTGTTTTTTATAGTGATGCTCTCTACACAAATTTGTTTTGCTAAAGCAAATCCTGTTGAGATGAAGTTATCGTCTCCCGATAAGCAAATTGCATTACAAATTAAAGTTGGTTCTGAACTAAGCTGGTCTTTAGTTCAATCCGGTGAAACGATAATTACACCATCAAATATTTCTCTGCTGTTAGCAGATGGCACAGTATTGGGCAAAAATGCAAAGATCAAGTCAATCAAAAGAAATACGATAAACACGACGATCAAAGCGGTTAATTACCGAAAGAAAGAAGTTGCGGACAATTATAATCAGATGACTATAAATTTCAAAGGTGATTATGGTTTGATTTTCAGAGCTTACAACGATGGTATTGCCTATCGCTTCTTTTCTACAAAGAAGGATGGGATTTTGATTTCCAACGAACAGGCAAACTTTAATTTTAAGGCCGACCACAAAGCATGGATCCCTTACGCACGTGATCCCCGTGAAGGTGATAAATTTCAAACTCCATTTGAAATTATCTATGACCAAACTCCTATTTCTCAATTCTATCCCGATTCGCTTGCTATTCTTCCGCTGTTGGTCGATTTGGGTAACCAAAAGAAAGCCCTGCTAATGGAAACTGACCTGGAAGATTATCCCGGAATGTATCTTGGCCTTAACAAACAAACAAGACAAGGATTTCAGGGCGTCTTTCCCAAATACCCTTTAAATGAAAGAACTGGTGGCTATGAGACCTTGAATTACTGGGTGAGCAAACGGGCTGATTTTATTGCGAAAACGACAAAGTCTCGTGAATTTCCGTGGCGTGTGGTTTTCATTAGCAGAAACGATAAGGAATTGGCCGACAACGATATGGTACAACGGCTGGCAGCTCCTTCGCGAATTGCGGATGCCTCATGGATTAAGCCAGGAAAGGTAGCATGGGACTGGTGGAACAACTGGAATATCTCGCACGTAGATTTCAGAGCTGGAATCAATACACCAACCTACAAATATTACATCGATTTTGCTTCGGAGTATGGCGTTGAATACGTGGTTCTTGATGAGGGTTGGTACAAAAAACACGATATTCTGACGTCATCCGAAGAAATCGATCTCAAGGCGATACTCGAATATGCTAAAAGTAAACATATCGGGATTATTCTTTGGTCGTCTTGGCACGATCTGGACGTTGTGAAGGAAAAAGCTTTTGAAAAATATGCTGCGATGGGCGTGAAGGGCTTTAAAGTGGACTTCTTCGATCGTGACGATCAAAAATCGATGCGCTCGTGCTACGACATCGCAGAGTTGGCTGCACAGCATAAAATGTTGCTCGACTATCATGGTATGAAACCTTCGGGCATTCAAAAAACATGGCCTAATGTGCTCAATTTCGAAGGTGTAAAAGGATTGGAAAATGTGAAATGGGCGCGCGACAATATGCCTCCTTACGATGTTACCCTTCCGTTCATCCGCATGATGGCCGGTCCGATGGATTATACTCCGGGAGCAATGCGCAATGCGACAAGAGACAATTATCAACCGTCCAATTCGATGCCAATGAGTCAGGGAACCCGGGTTCATCAAATGGCTATGTATGTGGCGTTTGAAGCTCCGTTGCAGATGTTGTGCGACAATCCCACCGCTTACCGCAAGGAGGCAGAATGTACACGTTTTATTGTAAAAGTACCAACAGTTACAGATCGCACAGTTATTTTGGATGCAAAAGTATCGGAATATCTTGTAACGGCACGCAGCAAAGGCAACAATTGGTACGTAGGGGCGTTGACCAACTGGGATGCCCGCAAGTTGACTATCGATTTGTCTTTTCTACCTGAAGGAAACTATAAAGCCGAAATATTCAGCGATGGCATCAATGCTGATCGCGATGCCACCGACTACAAACGGGAGGAAAAGATATTCACCAATAAAGATAAAATAGTAATTAATCTGGCAACAGCTGGCGGTTGGGCCGCCCGATTTGAAAAACAATAAGAGACCACTACCATGAAAAAAATATTTTGAGTGTTGCACTTTGTTTCTTTGCTGCGTTGGCTTCAGCGCAAATAACCTTGCCAAAAGTTTTTGGCGATAGCATGGTTTTGCAGCGCAATATTCCGATACCTGTTTGGGGTCATGCAGCGCCCGGTTCGCAAATTGTCGCCCGGCTTGGCAATAGCGTTTTAAAAGTAAAAACAGACAAAACGGGAAAATGGATGGTTCGTTTTCCTAAATTCAAAGCGGGTGGCCCCTATACACTTACGATTAAAGAAGCTGGGAAACAGGCTGAGATTCAGTACAAGGGTATTTTGATTGGCGATGTTTGGCTGGCTTCAGGTCAATCGAATATGGACTGGTCGGTGAAGCAGGCTCAGAATGCAAAAGAAGAAATTGCAAAGGCCAATTTTCCTCAAATACGCTTTATCATTGTGGGCCAGGATATAAAATTAACGCCTCAAAACGACATTCTTGCAGGTAAATGGACAGTATGTGACCCAACCAATGTGAAGGATTTCTCGGCGGTGGCTTATTTTTTTGCTCGAAAGATACATCTGGATCAGAACGTGCCAATCGGAATTGTTCAACCTTCACGGGGCGGCACTCCGGTTGAAGCATGGACAAGTCGCGAAAAGTTGCTCTCATCACCCATAACACGGGTAAGAACGCTAAGTAATGATACACTCATACCTAGCCACTTGGTGCAGGATAGCCTGAGCTGGATTCGTATTTGGAACATTGTATATCATCCTCAAAATAATAGCGATAAAATTATTCCGTCAACAGAATACAATGATTCAGCCTGGCCATCAGTTGAAATGCCCCGACTGATTAAGGATTTCGGCATCGGAGCCTTCGAAGGAATAATGTGGATGCGAAAGAAGATTTTGTTACCGGAAACCTTTGTTGGAAAAGACCTGACGCTGAATATTGGACATCCCGAAATGAACTATTCGCTTTATTTTAATGGAGTGGAAATATGTAAATCAGTCTGGAATAGCAGTCCGAACCATTCTTACACTATTCCGTCAGGTATTGTAAAGAATGGAGAGAATATCATTACACTCAGGATAGCTATGATGTGGGGAGGAGGAGGAATAAATCCACCGGCGCAAGATTTGTATCTGGCAGGTGGAAATTCGAAACTCTCTTTAGCCGGAAGCTGGAAGTATCAAAAAGATCTTGAACCCATATTTCCTAAAATCTTAAATTATCAGTATTATCCTACGGTACTTTACAATTCAATGATTCATCCGCTTATTCCATTTGGAATCAAAGGATTCCTTTGGTATCAGGGAGAAGCGAACGATTCTGCAGCGTATAATTACCGGAAATTGTTCCCGATGATGATTTCCGATTGGAGAACACGTTGGGGACAAGGTGATCTTCCGTTCTTATTTGTTCAGTTGGCAAATTATAAGAAAGTGCAAACTGAACCGATTGAAAGCGAATGGGCAGAATTGCGGGAAGCACAAACCATGACCCTTTCGCAACCCAACACAGGTATGGCTTGCATTATCGATGTGGGTGATGCGGATAATATCCACCCAACCAACAAGCAGGAGGTGGGTCGTCGCTTGGCATTGATTGCCGAGAAGCAAGTGTATAAGCAAAATATTATTGCCAACAGCCCAATGTATAAAACGTATTCAGTAAAAGGAAAAGAAATTTACATTCGTTTTGTGAATGTTGGAACTGGATTAAAAACCGTGGATGGAAAAGACGTTACCGGCTTTGCCATTGCTGGGGATGATAAAAAGTTTTATTGGGCAAAAGCAACGATAAAAGGCGATCAGATAGTGGTTTACTCCGACAAGGTAACCAATCCGGTGGCCGTGCGCTATGCTTGTGCCGACAATCCTGTGTGTAACCTCATTAATTCAGAAGGATTGCCCGCCGTACCCTTCAGGACAGACAACTGGAAGGGGATAACCCAAAAATAAATATGGATCATTACGATAAGGTTTATGTATTAAATGCGGCACGATGAAAACAAAAACAAACAACTTCAGATATTTTTATTCTCAATCACGATTTATCGTGGTTTTGAGTCTGGTACTTTTTTGCTTTTCACAAGCAAACCTAAGCGGACAAACATTTGGAAACGTAGCCTTAGGGGGAGGTGGTTTTGTAACAGGGATCATAAATCATAAAACATCTGGCGATGTTTACTGTCGCACCGATGTTGGAGGCGCTTACCGTTGGGATGCCGCAAATTCAAAATGGATTCCTTTGCTTGATTGGAATTCAGAGGATGAAGTATCCTACCAGGGAGTGGAAGCTCTGGCTCTGGATCCTCAGAATGCCAATAACCTATATTTACTTGCCGGGACTGATTACTTTAACGGTGGAAAAACCGCGATCTTAAAATCCACAGATAAGGGAAATACATTTACTGAAGTGGTAGTAACTTCACAATTTAAGGCTCATGGAAATGGAATGGGAAGATCCAATGGAGAACGTCTGGCTGTGGATCCGAATAACAGCAACGTCCTTTTTTGCGGAACAAGATCAAATGGTTTGTGGAAAAGTACCAACGGAGGATTCAGCTGGACACTGTCCTGGAATGGAGTAACCTCTACCACCAATGGAAACGGAATCTGCTTTGTAGTGTTTGATCCTTCCACTGTTTCGGGAGGAGTTACCCAAACTATTTATATAGGAGTTTCACGAACCGGAGGCGACAATATCTATAAAAGTACCGATGGAGGTAGTACCTTTACTGCTATTCAGCCTGATAATTCATTTATGCCCCACAGGGCTGTGTTGTCTTCAGATAATTCTACTTTATATGTGGTAATGGCCGACAAAGAAGGTCCTTGGAATCCAGGTAGTGGAAGAGTTTACAAACTAGCCACTGCTACCGGAATCTGGACTAACATTACTCCAAACGGCAATAATTACCCTTATGGCGGAATAAGTGTTGACCCGACAAATACGAACAGGATTGTTGTTTCAACGATAAATGCCTGGGGCAACTACCAGTTTGGCAACACGTGGGGCGATTTTGTTTACTTATCTACCAATGGAGGAAGTTCCTGGATACAAAAACTATCCAGCACAAGTAAGCAGGACCTTAATGGTATTGGTTGGATCGCTGGCCGTGGGATACATTGGGCAGGCAGCATTGACTTTGATCCGTTAAATCCGGCAAAAGTAAGGGTTGTATCGGGGAATGGAATTTTTACCTGCGATGATATCAATGCAGCCGCCACTTCCTGGAAATTTGATGTAAAAGGAATGGAAGAAACGGTCGTGATGGATGCCATCAGCATTCCCGGTGGTAATTTTGTTACAGCAGTAGGGGATCAATTTGGGGCGTCCTATTCCGATATTTATGCCTATCCGGACCATGTACATACTCCCACTGCAGGTACGAATAACGGTATAGCTTACGCCGCAAACAATATTAATAAAGTGGTGAGGGTTACTGATAAAATTTACTACTCTTCTGATCAGGGAGTAACCTGGACACAATCGGCTACTATTAATGGTTCTTATGGGAAAGTCGCATTGTCGGCAGACGGGAATACGACACTTCATTGTCCCGATGGAAGTAGCACTACTTATTATTCAACAGATAATGGCGGAACATGGACAAGTACCGGAGTTACTAATGTTCAGAATGCTCATCCAATAGCAGATTACATTAATACCAATAAATTTTATATTTATAATCCTGGTAACGGACAACTGTTAGTAAGTACCAATAAAGGTGTAAGTTTCACCGCTTCATCATCCAATCCCGGTTCAGGTGGTTCAGGTCGGGCTCGTGCTGTCCCTGATAACGAAGGACATGTGTGGGTAGCTTTATATGGAGGCGGATTAAAATACACTAGTAACAACGGAACTTCATGGACAAAAATTTCCAATGTTACTTATTGCAAAGCTGTTGGATTTGGTAAAGCTGCAATGGGAGCTACTTATCCCGCTGTCTATATTTGGGGAACTGTTAGCGGAGTTAAAGGTATGTTCCGTTCTACAGACCAAGGCACTTCCTGGACACGGATAAATGACGATGCCCATGAGTGGGGAGGCGTAGGGAACGGTAATTTTGTAATGGGCGATATGAATGTATATGGCCGGGCATATATGTGTACAGTAGGACGGGGGCTTGTTTGTGTCGAATCGGATATTTCAACAGATGTAATCTTAGTTAAGCAGCCGGATAAAATTAATATATTCCCGAACCCTTCCGACGGTAATTTTAAAATAGCCAATGCAAAGAATGCTCAACTTCATATTTACAATATGAATGGCGAATTGGTGTATTCCCGGATTTTGAATGACGAAACAACAGAGATTAATTCAAAACTTCTATCCGGTGTATATATTGTGAAATTAGAAGAAAATGACAAAGTAAGTTCTTCTAAACTCATAATAAAATGACAAAGTAAGTTCTTCTAAACTCATAATAAAATAATAGATATGAAGATTGTAAAAGCCCTTAGTGCCATTTGTTTGCTTTTGTTCATTTCTTTGAATACAAAGAGCCAGGTTCATTCAACTCCAGATATGTTGGCCAAAGGTTCATCTCAAAGTAAAATAGATTGGAATGCGAAACAATTTCTACTCTTTTCTTATTTCACCGGGCAGGCAAGCGGGACGCTTTTGGCTTTAAGTACCGATGGTTTGCATTGGCAGCAATTGAATGGCGGGCAACCTGTTATTGTACCACAGGTAGGATCGCAAAAACTAATGCGCGATCCAAGTATCAATCGTGGTAAGGATGGCGTTTATCGCATGGTATGGACTTCCGGTTGGGGCGGTAAAGATATCGGCTACGCAGAATCGCTGGACCTTATCCATTGGGGGGCGCAAAAAGCGATTCCTGTTGGCGAACACATTGATAGCACCTACAACTGCTGGGCTCCTGAAATTTTTTATGATGATTTAAAGAATCAATACATGATTTACTGGTCATCTCAAGTCGGACCATGGAAAACAAAGGGGGCGGAAGGCAGAATATATTATGTGACAACCAAAGATTTCAAAGCGTTTTCTGAACCGAAAATATTGTTCAGAAATGGTTTCACTTGTGGCGGTGCTCCGGGCAACGATGGCCCAATTGATGCATTTATCTATAAGGATGGGAAAGGGCGATACATCATGTTCTATAAAAAAGATGATAATAGCGGCATTCCAACGGATTACTATCGTATCGGAAAAACGCCTGAAGGGGTGTGGGGAGAGGAATTAGGTCCTATTAAGCCATCAACTGGCGATGAAGGGCCAGCTGTCGTAAAACTGGGTAAGAAGTATCTGATGTTTACCGATCCTTTTGAAAGCGATTTTGCCTATGTTTTTTCGAGCGAGAATTTAAAAGATTGGCAACGCAGAGTGTCAGATCTACCCATGTCTCATGGAACTGTAATTGAAATATCAAAGAAAACAGCTCTCGAACTTGTGAATTACAAGTCTGAAAATAATTTGAAAGCAGTTCAGAATACGAAATATGGGGTGGTTGCGCCAAAGCCGGTTTTCCGTGATCCTGTTTATGATGGCGCTGCTGATCCTGTGGTTGTATGGAATCCACTTGCTTCAAAATGGTGGATGTTTTATACCAATCGCAGAGCTAATATGACCAATTTGCCCGGCGTAAGTTGGGTTTTTGGTACACCTATCGGCATTGCGGAATCAACCGATGGAGCCAATTGGAAATATGTTGGGGATGCAAATTTTAAAGATCTCCCCGCAGAATGCGGCGGTAAGGACTCTACCACTTTTTGGGCTCCGGATATTGTATTGGGAGCTGATGGCAAGTGGCACATGTATCTGAGCATAGAGCCGGGTATTGTTGAGAATTGGGGATTGGCTGGTTTTATAGCCCATCTGACAAGCACCAACCTGCGCGATTGGAAATATGAAAGCCGTCTTTCACAATTAGGCACATCGGTTATTGATGCGGATATTTTACGAATGCCTGATGGAATGTGGCGGATGTACTATAAAGATCATACAGGCTACTCGCATATCAATGTAACCGAAAGTAAAGATCTCTACACTTGGTCGACACCAAAAGAAGCATTGAAAATTAATGGAGAAGGCCCCATTGCTTTTCAGTGGAAGGGATATTATTGGCTCATTATCGATACTTGGACAGGGCAAACGGTTCATCGATCAAAAGATGGCAACACGTGGGAAGTTCAACCCGGAAGTCCACTAATGCCTGATGGCGAAGGGATTGGTAAAGACGATATTCCGAATGCGTTACATGCTAATGTGGTTATTAGTAACGATAGAGTCTATATGTATTACTTCACCCACCCCGGTAGGGTTGGAGTGGATAAATGGAAGGACGGCTATGAACAACGTCGAACCTCTATTCAGGTGGTTGAATTAAAACTGAATGAGGCAGGGTGGATTACTGCCAATAGAAATGAACCTACTTATGTAAAGCTTTCTAAACCTTGATGTTGGTTCGGGAATTTGCTTTGTGGCTTACTCTGACAACGTGTAACCCTGAAGTTGTCTGTTATGCCTGAACCAACAGCTGGTTTGTGATCTGGTGAATTTCGAAGGATTACCCGCCGTACCGTTCAGAACGGATAGCTGGAAAAGTTTGACCTAGAAGTGAAAAACCATAAATCATAATAAATCAAAATCTAAAATATAATGAAACACAAAATTACTTTTTTGCCTCTTTTACTTAGTCGAGGCTTACTCTATGTGTTAATTCTGAATGGGCTCCTATGGTCTGAGTCTGTAAAGGCAGATCTACCAACAGCACAACAACTAGCCAGCAAAATGAAAGTTGGCTGGAACCTTGGAAATACCCTTGAAGCAACTGGTGGTGAAACATCATGGGGTAATCCAAAAGCAACCCAGCGGCTAATTGATAGTGTAAAAGCAGTTGGGTATAATGCCGTTCGGCTCCCGGTATCATGGGACACACATGCCAACCCCACTACACATGTGATTGATCCAACCTGGTTGGCAAGGGTTAAAGAGGTAGTTGATTACTGCATCAAGGATAGTATGTACGTATTTTTTAACGTCCACTGGGATAATGGTTGGTTAGAAAACCATGTAACAGTAGCCGATTCTGCAATTGTAAACGCAAAACAAAAAACTTATTGGACTCAGATTGCCACTTATTTCAGAAAATACGATGAACATTTGCTTTTTGCCAGTGCAAACGAGCCCAATGCAGATAATGCCACAGCTGTTTCCGTATTAATGTCATATCACCGGACTTTTATTAGGGCAGTCCGTGCTACAGGTGGAAATAACAAATTCCGGACGTTGATCATTCAGGGCCCTAATACAAATATTGAATTAACCAGCAGCTTGATGAAAATGCCTGTGGATAGTATTGAAAATCGATTGATGGTTGAGGTCCATTTTTATGCTCCATATAACTTTGTTATGATGGGTAAAGACGAGACTTGGGGCAAAATGGCCTATTATTGGGGAAAAGGATATCATTCAATTGTTGACCCTGCCCATAATGCTACCTGGGGAGAAGAAGACTATGTGACACAATGTTTTGACCTGATGAAAACTAATTTTGTAGATAAGGGTTTTCCGGTAATTATTGGGGAGTTCGGAACTATGAAGAGAACGGGTATTCCCGATTTAAACCTTCATAATGCTTCCAGAGAATATTGGTATAAAACAGTGGTTCAAACTGCGGTTAATCATGGCTGTGTTCCGTTTCTTTGGGCCACAGGCGGAGATATCAACCGTAATACCGGTGTAGTTACTGAACGTGATGTGGTTGATGCAATAATGGAAGGTGCAGGATTATATACACCTGCCTATTTCAAACTTGATACAACAATTAATGGCAATGGTAAATTATTCCGTAGCCCTGACCTGAGTACTTATAAAGATGGTTCTATTGTTACCTTAACAGCCAAACCTGGAACTGGTCTTCAATTCGATAATTGGAGTGGGGGCCTTAATGATACGATTAACCCTACTACCATTGTAATGAAGGCAAATCAGTCAATTGCTGCTAATTTTTCCGCTAAACTATTATCTGCAAACACGATGAACCTTATTGATAATGTTCAGGTTTATCCGAACCCTTCCGACGGTAATTTCAAGATAGCAGGGGCAAAGAATGCTCAACTCAATATTTACAATGTGAGCGGGGAATTGGTATATTCCCGGATTTTTACTGACGAAACGACAGAGATTAGTTCAAAATTAGAATCCGGCGTATATATTGTAAAATTAGAAGAAAATGGCAAAGTTAGTTCCTCTAAACTCTTAATAAAATAATAGATATGAAGATTGTAAAAGCCCTTAGTGCCATTTGTTTGCTTTTGTTCATTTCTTTGAATGCAAATTGCCAGGTTCATTCAACTCCGGATGTTTTGGCCAACGGTTCTTCTCAAAGTAAAATAGATTGAGTAGTCGAAAGTTCAAGACTTCAATCCGGACAAAATTCATTTGGAAAAAGGCTGAACTCAGGAGTGTATATTGTTCGGATAGTGGGTGATAATTGGTACAAAACGGTAAAGGTAATTAAACGATAAGAGCATTTAGATGGTGTTATCTGGGTTAATATGCTAAAATATTGTCTGGGTTTTATTGCCTAAGAATGCTCCGAGTGAGATCAATTCGGTAGTGCCCAATGATCTCGCTGGATTGCCGAAAGCAGCAGATATGTAGAGCCTTGCTCTTGGTTTTGTCAGAAATTATTGATTACTCCGAAATATATTGAAAATGAAAATAAATAGAATTATAACTCTGCTGTTGATTGCGATTGCAACCATCTTTTGCGACAATTTGAAAGCTCAGGGATTGTTTGTCGGAACCAATTATCATCCTCACGATGATAAGAACATAGAGAAAATAAAAAGCGACATCCAACTAATGAAATCAGCCGGCTTCAATGTTGTTCGAATGGGGCATTTGGCTTGGGATAGTTATGAACCGTCTGAAGGGCAATTCGACTTTGCGTGGTTTGATCACGTAATGGATATGATGAACCAAGCTGGGATTAAAGTCATTTTGGATATCGCTATTCATCCTGCTCCTATCTGGTTGCACAATAAATTTCCTTCTATCGATGTCGTCAGTGCGACTGGAAACCGGTTGTACCCCAACCACCGCTATATGGACGATGCGGGAGATCCCAACTACCAAAAGTACGCACTTCGATACACCGATGTGCTGACAAAAAGATATGCGAAGCACCCGGCATTATTAGCTTTTGGCATTGATAACGAATCGGGAGACGGCCCTATTTCCTATTCAGAAACAGTGCGGCTTCGATTTATTGAGTGGTTGCATAAGAAATATGGTACGCTCGAAGGGTTGAATAAAGCGTGGGCGACTCATCGTTGGTCGCGCCGGTTGAATAGTTTTGAAGAAGTCGGTCTGCCAACCGAAGGACAGAAAAACGGTGCACCGGAGAAAATTCTCGATTTTCGCACGTTTGTCTCCAGCGAAGTGAACAACTTTTTGCTTGCCGTTTTGGATAAAGTCAACGCCAATGCGCCGGGAACGCTGACCAATACGAATGCCTGGTACTACAGTCCGCTGAAATATATCGATTGGTCAGAAATAGCTTATTCCGGTAAAATGGCACGAGAGGGGTGTGGTTTCTACCCCGGAAACTCCCTGACCACCAACTGGGGAGTCATGAATGCGGCCTTTGGAATATCAAGAATTCAGTTCGAAAGCAAGAATCCTTTTTGGTGTAGTGAGTTTACAACAATGACAGCAGTGCCCAATTCGATTCGCAAGTCGGCTTATGCTACGTTGATGTATGGCAACCAGATGGTGTGTGGCTGGACTTGGCAAAGTATGTGGGGTGGCGAGGAGCAATACCTAGAAGGTATGCTGGATTGGGATGGAGTGCCGAACCGCAAGTATAACGAATATAAGCAAATGGCTACTGAATTTAAAAAGATCGGGAAATATTTCCCGTATAAGCCCCGGCCTGAGGTCGGAATGGCCTTCTCTTTTCCAAGCCAAATGGCAAGCAGCTCGTTTCCCGAGCAGCACGAAAGCCAGCTTCAAGCTTGTTGGAACCTGTTTTATTGGCGGAATATGGATGCCAATGTGGTGGAAATTAGCCGAAGCAGTTTGAATTACAAATTGCTCTTTGTTCCCGGAGTGACAGTAATGGACGACAAAACTGCTGCAAAAATTCGCGAATTTGTGAAGAATGGAGGAACGGTAATCATGACCAGCAATTCGGCTTTGGTGGATGCTTCGGGGCAAGTATTTAAAACAACCCATCCCGGACAATTGAGTGATGTGTTCGGTATTCGGGTTGGTAGTTTCGAAGAAACCGAGTCGATGAATGAGATTTCTAGGAAAGCATATAATGGAAAGAAACTGGAGTTTACATACAAAGGAAAAGCCGTTGATATGCAGTCTGCAAGGTTCGATATAATTGATCCCAAAGGAGCTGAAGTTATCGGCAGCATTACTAGTTTGGACAAAGATTACCCCATAATGACCTCAAACAAGTATGGTAAAGGTTGCGCTATTTACGTTGGCTTACCTGCTGATGGAAATGTGCTGAACCCTTTGCTTGATGAATTAATCGTAGAACTGGGCATTAAAAAAGGCCCGGATGTACCTTTGGGAGTGATGGCAAGGCAAATAGACAAGAACCATTATTTATACCTGAATGTCACAGGAGAACCAAAAGAAATACCCATGAAAGGAAAATCCAGAAGTATCCTTTTTGATAAAGATTATAATGGTAATTTTACCGTCGAACCTTACGAGCCTGAATTTGTTGAGCTAAAATAGGATAAAGACAATTCCCGTGATGAAATGCAAAGCAATCATGGGAGTTGTCTTTTTCACCATTTTGAGCAATTGACAGTAGGCTGCTCAAAAAAAGATTTCTATGCATACCTGCAATAAAAATCATATAAAATCCCCTTTATTTATATGAATAAATATACTAAAATTCTATTTTTAATCAGTGTGTTATGGATATTGTCAAACCATATCATTGGTCAGACATCATTTGTATTTCATCATTTAGGAACTCGTGATGGCCTGTCAAATAGCGGTGTAACGTCAATATTGAAAGATAGCTATGGGTTTCTTTGGGTTGGGACCGGAAATGGATTGAACAGGTATGATGGATACGGATTCAAGGTTTATATGGTGAATCCAGGCGTGCCGAATACTCTTCTGTCTAATAATATAATAGGATTACAAGAAGATGGGTTGCGGAATATCTGGGTCGATTTTGGTTATGGATATGCAGTGTATAACAGGGAAAAAGATTGTTTTGAGACTGATGTGAAGAAGTTTCTGGAGAATCTGGGCATTAAGACAGAGGGCAATAGCAAAGTATTTGTTGACAAATTGAAAAACTTGCTCGTGTTTAATGGAAACAATATATACATTTATAACGTAAGGGGGAGAAGCCTCATTTGCCTAAGGTCACGAGTGAAAATTGATGGAATTTCCAGTGTCGGCTTTAGTAATGATAATCTATATTTTTACGTAATTCAAACAAAAGGCGTGCTTTGGAAAATGAATAAACGTACGGGGAAGCAAACCATCATTAAAATCCCCGATTATATTCAAAAACTCACCCTTAACAACTATGGTAAGATATTTGTCGATTCTAAAAACGGACTGTGGATCTATTCCTATAAAAACGATCAGCTATTTTATAAGAGAAATGACGGACAAGATTGGAAAACAATTGAACTAAAGTCTGATATACAAGCTCAAAGCAATGTTCGCACAATTGTAGAAGATCAAAACGGTCAAATTTGGATTGGAACTGACCATAAGGGATTGTTTGTCTATAATCAACAGGATGGTACTCTTCGAAACTTAATAAGTCAGCTGTCGAATCAGACTACCTTATCTGCGAATAATATTACTTGTATTTTGATTGACAATACCGGGACTGTGTGGATTGGACATAATAAAAAAGGAATGTCATTCTATAATGAGAGTTTTCACTTTTTCTCAAACGTCGAGTCCAATAAATTTAGTGATATAAGTAGAATCATGGAAAATACAACCGGAGAAATCTTGTTGGGTACAGATGGCGACGGATTGTATATGAAAGATAAAACCGGAATTGTCAACAAGTTTCCTATTCCCAATACTGCGATCACAAGTATGATTGAAGACAAAAAGGGACGCATTTGGATTGGCACGTATCAAAAGGGGGTGTTTTGCTACGACCAGGGGAAATTTTCACAATTCACTACAAGCAATAGCAGTCTTTCGGATAATAACGTATGGAGTCTTCAAGAGGATCGGTTTGGAAGCATATGGATAGGTACACTGGGTGGAAAACTGCATAAGCTTGAAGCAGGATCCAGTGATTTTAAATCCTTGAAAACCCCATACGATAATATAATCCAATCTATGGATATGGCTTATGACGGAGGTGATAAACTTTATGTGGGTACATCCTTTGGACTTATGAATGTTGATGTGAATAATAACAAAAGGGTTTATTGCTATGCAAATGCAAAGGGAACTCAGCGTTTCAGGAACCAGCAGATAACAAGTGTTTATAAGGGGAAAAATAATATTCTATGGTTAGGTGGAAATACCGGGCTAACCGCGTGGGATATGAAAAAGGATACTCTTTATTATTTAGATGTATCTAATGGGTTGTGTGATAATATTATACAAGGCATTGTAGAAGATAATCTTCAAAACGTCTGGGTTACGACAAGTAAAGGAATGTCAGCATTGACCGTAAATCGAAATACCAATGAAACGTTGACAATAGATTGCAAAAACTTTTTTGTAAAAGAC
>JAUZOF010000439.1 GCA_030706585.1 Bacteroidota bacterium | reverse complement strand
TAACCAGGCTTTTATTACACACTACGGCTACAACCGAGATGAAGTGCTCCGCATGTCCTATGATGAGATTACACCTCCCGAAGATCGCCCGGCAAAAATTAGCTGGCTGTTTCACTCTACCCAAAAAGATGACAGACAAAATGTGAAACGACATCAGAAAAAAAGCGGTGAGATTATTTATGTAGAAACTAAATCGCATACTATCAATTTCCAGAATAAGACAGCAACTCATGTATTGATAAACGATATAACCGAACAGAAAAAAGCAGAACAAGCCCTCTTCGAACTAAACGAAAAGCTGGAGGAGCGTATCCACGAACGTACTTATGAACTGATGAATCTCAATGCCTCTTTACGTGAAACAGAGATAAAATTCAAAACAGTCACGGATTTCACATATGGTTGGGAATACTGGAAAAGCCCCGAAAATAAGATTCTGTTTATGTCGCCATCGGTCGAAAGAATAACAGGTTATACTGTCAGTGAATTTGAAGAAAATCCGGCATTACTTGACACTATTGTTCACCCAACCGATCGTCCCTTATGGGATAAATACCAAAAGGAGAGATGCCCTAACGATCCTTATGAACAAAAAATTGAACTATCGTTTCGTATAGTTACCCGAAATGGAGATATACGATGGTTGGGGCATGTATGCCGATGCATCCATGTGGATGGGAAGTTTCTCGGAGTGCGCGTTTCAAATCGGGACATTACGGAAAGTGTAATTACAGAGAACAGAATGCTTCAAATTACCGCAGAAGTCGAGGAGCGGGAGCGTAACCGATTTTCAAGAGAACTCCATGACGGAATGGGCCCTTTACTTTCCGCCATTAAACTTTACTTTCAGTGGCTCGCCGATTCGACAGATACCGACAATCGAAAACTAATTACAGAGAAGGGAAATCACAGCATCGAAATGGCTATACAAACGGTTCGCGAACTGGCCCGTGGGATCAGCTCGCAATATATTACCGAACTTGGCTTTGTTCAAGCTATCATCGACTTTGCTCAACAAATCAACGATACTAACAAAATCCAAATAATTATTGATAGCAATACCCATGAAAGGTTTGGCGTTTTTCATGAATTGATGCTTTTCAGGATTGCCACCGAACTAATCAAAAATACACTTACCTATGCAAAAGCAACTCTGGTAAAAATCAAATTCTCTATCGACCAGAAAAAGATTGTATTCATCTATACCGACAATGGAGTTGGGTTTGATTGGCTCAAAATACAGAAAGAGAAGAAAGGTCTGGGATTAATGAATATTCAACATCGAGTCAGGATCTTACAAGGCAATATCGATATAGAGTCAAAATGCGGTGAAGGAATGAAAACGACAATTGAATTTACCAAGGAGGAAAGATAATATTCTAACTCAGATTCTCCCTTTCTGTGATTTCATAGGAATCTCACTAAAAAGCGAAATGCAGGAATTAAATTTATCCGATTATAAGACCTGACACCATGTGATCAACCTGACTAAAAAAATTAGATAAACGAATAGATGGTAATTTGAATTTACGAATATCAATTGGATAAGCGACAAAACTAATTCCCCCAAACGCCTGAAAACGTTTCAGAGGCACTTTTTCAATATAGGAAGAGTATTCAGACAGTTACATACTCCAGTCGCTCCTCCAGTTGCTGTTTTCGCATAAAAATAAAGACCGAAAGCGAGGCCACAAACAAAAAGGCTGTGCCAATAATGGCGGAATAATTCACACTCATCCCGGCATCGATAGGAAGGCCGCCACTGTAAGCGCCCAATGCATTCCCCATATTAAAGGCAATCTGGATAAATGCAGCTCCCATCATTTCACCTCCCTGTGCATTTTGCAATATCAACAGCTGAACCGCTGACGAAACTCCAAACAGGCAAAACGAAGAAATACACATCATGGAAAGTGAAACCATGGAATGAGTGGCATAAAAGAATACCATCATTAACGCCAATCCTGCGATGGCATAGCCTATACTGGCAACGGCCGAACTTCTGAAACGATCGGATAGTCTACCACCTATCAGATTACCCACCACCATGCTGCAACCGCTCAAAACCATGATCCAGGTCATATCTCCTGCTGAAAATCCGGATAGTCCGGTCATCAACGGAGCGATGTAGCTATAATAGCAAAAAACACCTCCACTGCCTAATCCCGTGGCAATGAGTATCAGCCAGGGTTCAAGATTCTTCATAAAACGAAACTGACCTTTGAGTCCGGTATCCGGAACCGGAGACTGTGAGGGTAGAAATTTCACCAATGCCAGAAGATTAATAACTCCCCAGGCGCCTGTCCCGTAAAAGATGATTCGCCACGTAAAATGATTGGTTATATAGGCCCCCAAAGGTACTCCCAAGAGGTTAGCAACTGTCATCCCTGAAATCATAAACGCCAGGGCTTGAGCACTCTTTCCTTCCTGCGCAATGCGCTTTGCCACGATAGATCCGACGCCAAAGAATGCTCCGTGAGGCAATCCGGAGACAAAACGCATGGCCAGCATCATCGTATAACTACCCGATAATCCGGTCAGGGTATTCCCCAACGCATATATAAAAATGAGCAGAAAGAGAACTTTCTTAAGTGGAAACTTTCTGGCGCCAAGAAGCATAATTTGAGCACCTACACTCACACCAAGGGCATACGCAGAAATCAGATGACCAGCCTCCGGAATAGAGACTCCCATATCCCTGGCTACGAAGGGTAAAATTCCCATCATCACAAACTCCGAAATCCCCAAACCAAAGGTACCCAATGCCAGCGGCAACAAACTCTTTTTCATCAACAATCACTTTTTATTTTCAGGGTGCAAAATTACGTCAACATCCAGTCCCTTACAATAGAAGGTTTATTAATTATAGCTTATATAAATGAGACATCTTACATCGCCTTATATTCACCAGGTGTAATCCCCGTCAGTCGCTTAAAGTATTTCCCAAAAAAAGACTGATCCGGGAAGTTGAGCCTGTCTGATACCATTTGAATATTCATTTCCGGTGTTTTCAGTAAAGCCTTAGCTTCAAGTATGACTACATCTTCGATCCATTCGGCGGCAGTCTTACCCGTTAGAGATTTACACAAGGTCGAAAGGTATTTAGGGGTAATGCATAATTTCTCAGCATAAAAGTTGAGTCCACGTTCTTCTCTGAAGTGTTCGAATATCAGCATCTTGAATGTTGTGAAAGTATCTTCTTTATGTGATTTTTTGATGTCTGATGGTATATACCTGGACTGGAAAAGAGCCATCATTTCGTAGAGCATAGCCAGAAACAGATTTTTCACCACAAATTCCCGAGTGGTACTGTTTTCAATATATTTTTTTGCATGAATCATTTCATAGTACTGCAGTATCAGTTTTTTTTCATCTTCAGCCATATTTAACACCGGATTATCTCTAAAAAAAAGATAGATAGAAAAATCAGCCCTGGTATTTAGTTGTATCGAATTCATAAAACTTTCCGAAATAGCAAAAAAGCGTATGGAAATATCCTCACTCATACTAATCACTCTAACCAGGTGATCCGGTAAAATGACGAACACGATATTTGGCTCAATTTTAATATAGTTGAGGTTAATCTCGATTTCGGCGCTTCCCTCTAAGCACATGGCGAATGCGACGCAATCTGTCCGGCTCGGATAGTAAGGGAAGGGTATTGTTCGGAGGTTGTCTGATACAACCAGCCCGTCTGTGACAAAGTCTGTGGGATGCGATTCCATAAGATCGTAGAACCTCATTAATGTGTCATTCATATATTCAGTATTGAGTGGATAAATTTACGAATAAATAGTATGTATAGTATTCTAAATGGATATTAAAGCGAAAAATAGACCATAAATGCAGCTTGTAAGACCTTTCGCAATGGCAGGTTGATTCCCAAATTTGCAACGAATTTGTAAGTACAAAATAAATCAACTTTAATAGTATGTCAATGAGAGTATTGAAATGTATGTTGACCACGCTGGGGATCATTACGCTGGTCAGTTGCAGCAAATCAAAAAGCGAAAGTGCAATCCCCAATGAG
>JAUZOF010000438.1 GCA_030706585.1 Bacteroidota bacterium | reverse complement strand
AATTGAGAAAAGGCGCGATAGCTCAGCTGGTTAGAGCGCATGATTCATAATCATGAGGTCCCCAGTTCAATCCTGGGTCGCGCTACTCAAAAAAAGCACTTACCACAAATCTTGTAAGTGCTTTTTAATTCTCACTAAATATTTCTCAGTTGTAAAAAGAATTGATGGCGCGATAGCTCAGCTGGTTAGAGCGCATGATTCATAATCATGAGGTCCCCAGTTCAATCCTGGGTCGCGCTACAAGCAAAGAGCACTTATCGGAATCCGGTAAGTGCTCTTTTCGTTATGTTGTTATTTGTAGGCAATCTTATGCCACTCTTTAATAGTCTTCATGACAAACTCTTTGGAGATGGACTTCGTGACGAAGAACCAGTCGAAGCATTTCGCCGAAGAGTCTTTATCAACGGATTCCATATTTACCTCTGCGATTTCGCAGGATTCGGCCGGAGCCATGATCATATCATCGCCCGGTTGCCAGTTGGCCGGAGTGCCTATTCCTAAAGCATCCGTAGCCTGAAGGGCGATCAATACCCGCTTTATTTCATCGATATTCCGTCCGACTGATAAGGGGTAGTAGATGATCGTCCGGATTTTGTTGTTGGGGTCGATGATGAATACCGCACGAACGGTCTTGGTGTCACTTTCACCCGGTTGCATCATGCCGTACTTTTGCGCAACGGACATGGTCACATCCTCGATCAGCGGGAAGGAAAAGTCGGTTTCCGTAATGCCTTTGTAGTGGATCTTCTCCTTGATGGTACGCAGCCAGGCGATGTGGCTGAAGAGTCCGTCCACCGAGAGTCCGATCAGTTTGCAATTCAATTCTTCAAAATCCTTCAGTTGCGAAGCAATCACCACAAATTCAGAGGTACACACCGGGGTGAAATCGGCAGGATGACTGAATAGGATTACCCATTTTCCCTTAAAGTCTTCGGGGAAATTGATTTTTCCTTCTGTAGAACGCGCTTCGAATGCAGGCGCCGGATCGCCAATGCGTGGCATAGAAAACTGTACTTGTTCCATAATATTCTATTTAAAGAGATTTCTAAGATAAACGCAACGGATGTTTCGTATGTTCACGTGGTTTTGCCTGTAAATAATTGAATTGCATAATTTGGATTCGATTTGTTACGTCGCATAAACGCGGCATGCCACGTCTATACGACGTAAATTCCATCACCCTTGTTTTCCATCTTCTGACGGTTCGTCTGACGTCTGGTTGCGACCGCTGCGGCGGGCCATATTATTCACGTAATTATCGATACGTTGGTTGAGCTTGCTCACAAACGGGCCGAAATCAAAATCAATGCCCAAATCATCTTTCAGCAGAATCATCGAATTGATGCGTTTGATAATGGTATTGTAAGCCGCATCCACCTCTTTGCGGACGCTCTTCATGCGCAGGCGGGTCTTGTTGCCCTGCTCGTCGTAACGGCTATTTTGCACCTCTACGAAATTGTTGTTGTTCCGTTCCAGTTCGTTTACCCAGTCGGTAATACCCAACGTTGCAACATCAGCGGCATAATTGCCCCGGAGTTCGCTGATCAGCTTCGTGATGTCGGCCGTCTCCTTGTCGTACGATTTGCGAACGATGTCACCGTGGCTGTCCAGCAGGATTTTAAGCCGGTTGGCCGCTTCCCTGACTGCCGGATTGAAGTGTTTGAGTCCGCTCTTGATAGCATCTTCCAAGCCATCGACAGTCGTGTCGCGCACGCCGTCGGCATCGCTAAGCGATTGCGTGTAGGAGCTTTTGCGCACCAGATTGAGCGCCTCGCCCTCGCCCTCAAACACAGGTTTGTAGAGGTTGTAGGCCGCCTCGATTCTCAGCGTGGCAGGCGTGTAAAGTTGAACCAATCCGTCGAAGTCGCACTGAAATTTGTAATGCTCTTCGTTTTGAAGTGAATGCAGGCTAAAATCTTTAATCTGTTCCATAATTCTTTGTTTTTTGAGTGAATGAATATCTGAAAATACAATCATCAAAATACTAATCCTTTCGGGAGTGTAGTTCTCTTCCGGTTTGGATTTAACTTCAAAAATTCTGCAGCGAATCGTCCCGCTCCGGGAATGGGTGCCGCAAACTTGCAGCGCTTGTTCCCGACCCGGGACGGTCTCCTGCAATTTTGCAGGGCTCGTTCCCGATGCGGGAAGATTCGCTGCAACTTTGCAGGGCTCATTCCCGCTTCGGGAATATCTGCTGCAAAATCGCGGCACTCATTCCCGCTGTGAAATGCTCTGATGTTACTTTTTGGCATTGGATATTAGGTTAAATCCAATGACTAAAACCGCCGTTTTTGCAAATATGGGTAAATATATGTTATACGCCAAGCAGATTTATATGTTCTTGAAGTAGTTTTTTAGAGAGTGGGGTTTGATTGGGGTGTTTTTAGGTGTGGATTTTAAATAGAAAAGGCGGCTCCGGGTTGATTCGGAGCCGCCTTATAGGACGTATTCTTTCTGGCAGTCAATCTATTTGTCAATCCGGCATGCGGCCTGAAGCCGCAGCTCGGGGTGGGGCGCCAGCGCACAGCGGCTTCGGGCCGCTTGGCGCGTGAAAAGAGAACAGAGACTCTTAATTAGAACTCCATCTATTTACATTAATTTCCTTGAATGGGAATTCTACACTACCTCCTAGATTTTCGTTTCTTTTATTTATGTATTTCATGAATTCCTGATAATACGCATTTTTCCTTCGGTTTTTCTTCAGGAATAACATAAACTGATCTTCTGAATGAAATAATTGTATGACTAACTCTGATAGATCAAATAATTCTTTATCAAGCGAAGAATGTGTCACCATAAATCTTAGAAAGTTCTTTAGGTCTTTTTGAGAGGCAAAATCAATAATTAATTTTGCTGCTTCGTCATTTTTATTACCATTCTCATCATCACATGAGTGAAACATCCAGAAAGTATAAGCTTGAATTTCAGTGATTCGTAAAAGATGTTTTTTTAGTAATTCAAAATTCAGATTTAATATACTCTTCTTAGTAAGAGGGAAATCTCCTATTATTCTTGAATATCCTGAAGATCCCTTCGCGACATTTGCTAAGAAAAGGCTGTTGAAAATATACAGATTGCTATAAGATTGAAATGTATCTAATAGAAATTGAGTATATCGATTAGTTTCAGGGTAAAATTTCTTGTTTTGGTTTATGATTTCTAATAAGATAATGTGGTTGAATTCGATGATTCGAGTATTATCTTCAGGTCGAAATTGATTTGCGTAAATAATAATAGCTTTAAAATGAAGTTCGAAATCATTTTTATTTTTGTAATCTCTTTTGTTCCGAAAATAAGCATCTAAAGTCTCATATTTACCTTCTTTTACCCAAATCGAAATCTTATCACTTAACATCTCAATACCTCCATTAAAAGCTACTGTAAGTTCATTGGATGTAATCTCAATGTCAGATATATTGTAATCAAAATACTTTTTAAAGTTTGCCTTGTAGAATATCTGTCGATGATCTTTAATAAGAAGTTCTTGCTTGCTATCATGTTGAGATGAATATGGAAAGAGTATTTGTAGTATCTCAATTATTTTGTCTTTATCTATTTCTGTAGAATTAGAAATAATTTCTTGGATCAAAAACATATTAGAAGTATTTCCGGTTTTATCATGAATATCTTTTTCTTGTAGGACAATTACCTCGCCAACAGTATATTCGTATGTTTTTATTGTAAGGTATTTTGCATTTATCCAATTATCGTTATTCAGAACATCATTTTCGATAATCTGGTATATTTGAGAATGAAATAATCTTAGTATTTGAAGATAGAAGAACTGAGCCTCATTTATGTCACCTTGCAGTTTAATTAGGGGGATTGAAATATGATTGATGAAATTATAGACGTCTCTGAGATTTTTAAAATAATATTCTACTGTAGGCCATCCATAAGGTGTGTTGAATAATATCGTTTCAAGCCAGTCATTCTGTTGTTTCCCAATTCTATTATTTAGCTCATTCCAAAGAGTTTGTTTTAAAATTGAGCGAGGAAAGGCTGGTAATTGAATTTCCTGTTGAATTATTTTTTCCAAATAAGAATCGTAACCATGTT
>JAUZOF010000437.1 GCA_030706585.1 Bacteroidota bacterium | reverse complement strand
TATAAAGGTAAATTTGACGAAGGATGGGATGTCTATCGCGAAAAGGTAATTGCAAACCAAAGGAAACTGGGTCTGATTCCGGCTAATGCAAAACTACCGGAACGCAATCCGTTAGTGAAACCCTGGTCAGCCCTTACTCCTGATCAGAAAAAGGTGTATGCACGTTTTATGGAAGCCTATGCCGGTTATCTGGAATATACCGACCACGAAGTGGGACGGGTGGTCAATTATCTGAAAGAGAGCAAACAGCTGGATAACACGTTAATCTTTGTGGTGATCGGTGATAACGGGGCCAGCAAAGAGGGACAGGAAAATGGAACGATCACTCTGCGGTCAAGTTCCGGCCAACAGGAAGATATCCCCTATCTGCTAGCGAATATTGATAAGATAGGTACCCCTGAGGTTTCGCCCAATTACCCGATCGGTTGGGCACAAGCAACGAACACTCCTTTCAAACATTGGAAACAGGACGCCAACAGCGAAGGGGGAACCCGCAATCCGCTGATCGTTTATTACCCCAAAGGGATTAAAGATAAAGGAGGCATCCGCAACCAATACGGACACGTCATTGACTTGTTGCCTACGACAACGGAGTTTATCGGAGTAAAACAACCGGAATACATTCGGGGCATCAAGCAGGATACGATACAGGGTAAATCCCTGGTGTATTCCTTTGACAATGCTACTGCACCGTCCAAACATAAAATCCAGCATTACTACATTTTCGGTTCACGCTCTATTTATGCCGATGGATGGAAAGCCGGAGCCTTGCATCCGAATGCCAAATACAACAAGTCAGTCCCTGCACACAATCCTGATCCAAACCGTCTGGATAAGGATGTCTGGGAACTTTACAACCTGAATGCTGACTTTAATGAGACGACCGATCTGGCTAAGAAGTATCCGGAGAAGCTGAAAGAGTTGAAAGCGCTGTTTGACCAACAGGCAGAGAAATACAATCTCTATCCCCTGCTCGACTGGCAGGATGTATACGACAGACATCCTCAGGTACCTGAGAAGCTGCAAAATCTGAATAAATAATTCCTTACGTTTAAGTCGGTGCAATCTCCATGCACCGGCTTATTTTATTCACTCAAATAATCCACACAAATTATGGCAAACAAAAAAGTTGCATTGATTACCGGAGCAGGCAAAGGCATCGGACGTGAGATCGCACTGGCTTTGGCGGGAGAAGGAATAGACGTGGCCCTTGCCACACGTACGGATTCTGATCTGCAAAGCCTGATTCCTGAAATAGAAAAGAGTGGACAAAAAGCAATCGATGCACAATTGGATGTATCGGCTTACGAAGAGTTGGAGCGTTTTGCCCAGGAGGTGTACAAAAAATTCGGCCGGATCGATTACCTATTCGTCAATGCCGGAATCGGTGGAGAAAAAGCATCTGTACTCAACGGTAGTGCAGAGAAATGGAAAGAGGTTATAGACACCAACCTGACCGGAGCCTATTACACGGTCAAAGCCGTCCTCCCCTTTCTGACCCTCAACGCTCATGCGAAAATCATCCTGATCGGTTCCGGATTAGGACACCGCGGACAGGCCGGTAATACAGCCTACTCCGTTTCAAAAGCGGGATTGTGGATGTTTACCCGGTTATTGGCTCAGGAGCTGGCCGAACATAACATCAGCGTCAATGAAATCATTCCCGGTCCGGTCAAAACCAATATTGACAAAAATAGCGGAATCGCATTTTCCGATAACCTGTTTAATAGCGAGTGGATTAAGACGCCTACCGATGTTATCCCGTTGGTACAGTTCTTATTGGCTCAACCGGAGACCGGCCCTACCGGACAGAGCTTTAGTCTGGCACGGCGGGACTTGTAACCGTCAATTTATCAAAACAAAAATAATTAACGACACATGAAACATCAATCCATTAGTAATATTCTTTTAGCAATACTGGCCGGGACTGCCATTACGTCTGCGCAGGCAGCCTCCAGTCCAACGTCCAAACCCGCCACCGAATTTACCCGCAAGGCGAACGACGCGTTTTACAGTAAGCTGAATTTTAAAGACAGCGCCGACTTTACCGATGCGCGCAGGGGATTTATTGCCACACTCGACAGTGGTTTTATCCGCAACGCCAAAGGACAGATAGCCATCAACACCAACGAATACAATTTCCTGAAAGGCGACGCACCCGCTACCGTAAATCCATCCCTGTGGCGACATGCCAAAGTCAATGCGATCAACGGATTATTCAAGGTAACTGACGGCATATATCAGGTACGTTCGTTCGATATTGCCGTGATCACCTTTGTGCAGACCAACAACGGCTATCTGGTTATCGACCCGTGTACCAATGCCGATGCCGCCCGGGCCGCATACGATCTGGTCAGGAAACACGTGGGTGACAAACCTGTTGTAGCGGTCATCAGTACCCACAGCCACGGCGACCATTACGGCGGTATTGAAGGTGTGGCAAGCGTCGAAGATATAAAAAGCGGCAAGGTGAAATACATCACTCCCGAGGGATTTTATCACGAAGCAGTCAGTGAGAATGTATTGTTGGGCAACGCGATGATGCGCCGCGCCGGATATCAGTTTGGAGCGTCGCTGACATCGGACGAAACCGGACGTGTAGATGCCGGCCTGGGAAAATCGTATATCGGCACACGCAGCAAATCTTCTTTGCTGGAACCTAATATTGAGATCAGGAAAAGCGGTGAAACCTTGAATATCGACGGACTGGATGTTGAGTTTCTTCTTGCACCCAACACCGAAGCGCCTGCCGAATTTTATTTTTATATCTCAAAATACAAAGCCTTCTGTCCGGCAGAAGATGCCAACCGCACCTTCCACAATCTGCTGACACCGCGCGGTGCAAAGATTCGCGATTCGCGCGGCTGGGCCGGTTATCTCAACGAAGCCATCGAACGGTTTGGCAATAAGACCGATCTCGTCTTTCTCACACACGGTTGGCCGGTTGTCGGTCACGACCAGAGCATTGACTTCCTGGAGAAACAGCGCGACCTCTACAAATTTGTACATGACCAAACCATTCATCTGGCCAATAAGGGCTTAAATATGGAGGAAATTGCCGAAACCATTCAACTGCCGAAAGAACTGGCCGCCGAGTGGTACAACCGCGATTACTACGCAACGTTGAAACATAACTCCAAAGCTGTTTATCAGTATTACCTCGGATGGTGGGACGGCAATCCGGCCAACTACGACCAACTGCCCGAGGTGGAAGCCGCCAAACGATACGTCGAGTATTTCGGTGGTGAAAAGGCAGCCGTTGCCAAAGCCCGTGCCAGCTATGCCAAGGGCGAATACCGTTGGGTAGCCGAGGTGCTGAAGCATGTCGTCTTTGCCAATCCGGCGAATCGCGAAGCCCGCAACCTACAGGCGGATGCTTTTGAGCAACTGGCCTATCAGACCGAGTCTTCGATCTGGCGTAATCTCTATTTGTCCGGTGCGGTTGAACTGCGCGCCGAAGGCAATGTGTCGGACAAAAGCGTGGCAGATGGCGCGTTGCTGCTTGGCAGTCAGATAGGTAAACTCACCACCACCGCACTATTCGATTATCTGTCGGTAGCGTTAGATGGTAAAAAGGCAGAAGGCAAAGATATTTCTATTCGCTTTATCTTCCCCGATGTAAAAGAGAATATCCTGGTTACTGTCAAAAACGGTGTGCTTCATCATTCGGTGAGTAAACCGGATGTTGACGCTGAGTTGACACTGACTATTCCGAAGAAAGTGTTGCTTGCCGGTTTTACGAATCCCGATTTATTAAGGAGCAAAATCACGTCGAAAGATGAAGTGAGCTATACCGGAAATATCTTCCTGTTGAAAGAGTTCTTCGGCTTGATTGAGATTCCTAAACCCAACTGGAACATTGTAACACCCTAATGTTTATGTAGGTATATCATTTTTCGTTGTTTAAAAGACATACCATTCTTTTTCTCATATACTGTTATAATCATATTAATGGTTTCGGTATATACTTAAGGAGTTCGATGCGAATCGCGCTCCTTTGTGCTAAAAAAACATTTATCCCACAATTATGGTATGCAAATACCGAATACAAGGGATTTTAT
>JAUZOF010000436.1 GCA_030706585.1 Bacteroidota bacterium | reverse complement strand
GGTATCATCATCCGACCACAAGAAATAGTAAGTGCCTTTTCTGTAAAAAACATAGGTTCCTTCGCGGAAAGTACGGTCAACTTTGATGGTTTGCATAGTCTCTTTTTTGATTGAAACCATGTCTTTGTTCAACTCGGCAACCGCCATGTATCCATTACCCCAGTAAAGATAACATTTTTTGCTGACAGGATCCTGAAAAACATCCGGGTCAATCTCTTGGCCACCTCTTACGCCTGCCGGTTTTTCGGCAATCAGCGGTTTACCTGAATCTTTGAACGGACCGGTTGGATTATCCGCAACCGCTACTCCAATCTTCTGAGCTGCTGTAAAATAATAATAGTATTTGTACTTCTTGCCTTTGCCCATCTCAATGATACAGGGAGCCCATGCGTTGCGATTTGCCCAGCTTACATCTTTTTTCAGGTCGAGGATAACACCCTCGTCTTTCCAGTTTTTCAAATCGGAAGAGGAGAATGTTTTGAAATAAGTTCCGCTCCATCCGTCAAAGCCATCACTGGTCGGATAAATGTAATATTTGCCGGTCTTTTTGGCGTAAAGCACTTCGGGGTCGGCAAAGTAACCGGTTAAAACAGGATTATTCTGAGTAAAAGTGAAGTTTGCAGGTCTTCCCCATTTTGCAATCAGGGCATTCAGCTCCTGGCGGGTAATAGGCATTACCGTTCCGTGACGTGGATGGAAATCCATAGTCACATCCTGATCAATTACGGTAAAGTTGGTCAAATCGGAACTTCTGGTAAACTGATATTTTCCTTTCATGTACATATCGTACATCAGGACATAGTCGTTAGTGTTATTCAGTTTAAAGGTTCCGGCTCCTTCTACAGCTTCTGGTGTCTGCTGAAGATATTTATCGTATTCCTCCCATTTTCCGGAAGTCAGATCTTTTGTTGTCGCTCTTTTGATGCCATTGCCATGGCCTTCGGTTTTATAAAACAAATAGAACGTAGAGTCTTTATAAACGATATCACCGTCGATACACGATTTCTTATCAGCTGGAACAAACAGAGGTTTGGGTTCACCTTCAAGATCGGTAAAATCTTTATTGGCATAAGCATAATAGATGACATCCGGTCCGCCACTATACTGCATTGACCAGTAGATCAGGTATTTCTTGGCATTGGCATCATAAATCGTTTGCGGAGCCCATACGCGTTTCAGGTTTTCCTGACCTGCATATTTCTTTTGAATATTGATTACAGTCGATTTCCAGGTTACCAGGTCATCGGATTTCAACAATACCATAGCACGATTGGAGTCCCAACCTTTAGCACATACCATATCCGTTGCCACCATGTAGAATGTACCATCTTCGCCACGAAGGATATGCGGATCGCGTACTCCTCCTGTTTCACTGATGGCAGCAGAATTCAGTACGGGCTGATTGTTATTCAGCGCATAATAGTTATACCCATTGCTACTGACGGCAAAGTGAATAGACTCGTCGGCTTTGGCATTTCCTGTAAAATAGACAAAAAGATAAGCCACAAAATCTTTCGGCTGTAATGCCGGTAACAATTCCCCGGCGAATGAACTCATTAATTTGCCGGCAAATAATAAGAAAAAGAGAAGCGCTCTTTTCCACTGACCTTTTTTCATGTACGTTAATGATTAATTATAGATTAAATTTGATTCCAACGATAGATTTGAAAACCTGTAAACATTATGCTTTTCTCATCATCAAGCACAACTATTGATATTACAAAATTAGGGCAATTGAATAAAAAGCAAGATACAGTAATTAGTCAGAATAGTACATTATCAGGTCATTTTGTCATTAATCTCAGGGCGGATTATTATTGTAACTGAATTGATCGTCTTCCCCTGATTTATTTTTCGCCAGTTTCATTACATAACTCATTATAAAACGGAAAAATCTATTCTGTTGCTTGAGTAAGCAGTCGAATATCCCCCGGGGAGTACTTTGTATTAAGCAATTTTCAGAGGCTCAATTCCCGATAACCCCTTATAAATTCGTAATATTGCAGTGAAATTCACCATCACCATTTATTAACCATGATCAGATACAGACTAAGTTTTCTTATTCTTCTTTTAGTTGTATTCTTTCAGAATCTATTTTCTGAGCCCTCCCGTCTCCATTTCGAGAATTTCCCTTACTCAGATAAGCTTCCATCCAACTCCGTCATCCGCATCTTCAACGATAAGGAGGGCTATATGTGGTTTGGAACTAAAGACGGTTTGTGCCGTTTTGACGGTTACGATGTGAAAGTATTCCGTTCGAGCGCTTTTACTCCCGGCAAGCTGACCAACAATGAAATCCAGTGCATTGCCGAAGACAATAATAACCGGATCTGGGTAGGTACACTGGAGGGAATTAATATTATAGACAAGAAGAGCTATTCGATCACCACACTCGATAATCCTTATCTTAAAAAAGAACGAATCAACAACCTGGTTATTGATTCTAAAGGTTACATCTGGGTAGCGACATCCAATAACGGGGTATTATGTTTTGAGCCCAATTCAGAACATTACATCCGGTATTCCACCGACGCCAACTCCCCATTGAAATTAAAATACAACTCCGTCAGTCAGGTTTTCGAAGACCGTGCGGGTAGAATATGGCTCTCAGCCTGGAAAGGCGGGGCTTGCTGGATAGACAAATCGAGAAAGAAAATCTCGTTTGCTCCTCAAATAGGCGCTTCTAATAATCCTTTCCGCATTATGCAGGATAAGAGCGGACTCTACTGGGTCTGTACCTGGGGTGACGGCATTTTCAATATGACAGTAGATGCGGCTAACAGAATCACGGTTCGCCCTTTGCCGGTCTCAGCCCAATCGTCTAAAAAGGTAGATGATATTGTATATAGTATCGTTCAGGACGACAAGTACGGCTACATCTGGGCCATCACATTCAATGGTTTAATCCTTATTTCCAAAGATAACGCGAATTCATACGTAGTATCTGACGCTGATAAGTTTTTCACCACCTCTTCCAACAAACTATTTCACGAAATCAAAAAAGACAGGAAGGGAAATTTGTGGCTCGGTTCGGTCGGTGATGGTCTGTTTAAGCTCGATTTCAATAAGCTTGTCATCAACAACTATCCGTTGAGCGAGTTTATCAGCAGTTACAATTTCGCCCCTTATATCACCCGTTTCTGCGAATTACCGTCTGGCGAAATCTATATTGTAGCCAACCGGATCGGTTTGTTTCAATTCGATCTCAAAAGCGGCAATATCAAACGTCCGGCCAACGCTGTTGCCAAAAACATGAGAAGCATCAGTGCTTTAAAATACATCTCGAAAAACAATGAAATATGGATGGCTAATGAAGGGGATAACTACATCCAGACATTCCGGAAAAACGGATCCGGTGATTTGGATTATGTAAAAACCTTACCTCTTGATAAAACCCAATCCTCTGAAAATAGCATTTCAACGCTATACGAAGACTCTCGGGGGAATGTATGGATCGGATCAAACCGTGGGCTTTTTATTCAGTCAGGTAATGCCGATATCCGAAAAATGTCGCCCGGGTTAGAGTTTGTGAATACCATTTGCGAAGACAAAGAGAAGAATATCTGGGTGGGAACCGAAAAAGAGGGCGTCTTTATCTACCACCCACAGAATCAGGGTGGAAAAATAACTTATACCTCATCCAGGTTAAATCTGACCATAGATAATTACCAAAGCCTGAGCGTACAAAGTATCTGTTGCACGAAAAACGGCGATATCTATATTGGCACAAAAGAGGGATGTATCTACTTTTACAATGCCAAAGAGCATACCGCTACCGATATCAGTGGGCTTTACGGCATTACCGAGGAGGGAATCATGGATATTCTGGAAGATGATTTCGGAATGCTTTGGATTACTTCGGTGAAAAAAATCATCAAGTACAATCCGCAAACCCATACTGCAACCTATTTTTCCAATTCTGACGGGATGCTGATCTCTTCCTTTTACAAAGACTCACATCTGAAACTAAAATCAGGTCAAATCCTCTATGGTGGAAATAACGGTATCTGCGTCTTCAATCCGGCCAGTCATATCAACCCTTCTCACTCAAGTAAACAGCAGG
>JAUZOF010000435.1 GCA_030706585.1 Bacteroidota bacterium | reverse complement strand
TTATCAGCACTTTTAAATGCACAACTTTGCAGTATAGTCAATAGGATTAATATCCGATCTCAACCGTTCAAGACTTCCACACATTCGCTCCAAACTTAACAGTAAAAGGAACTCATCTTTAAAGCAATTTATTTTCGAATTAAATATCTCATTAGTATTAATCACAAACAATTGTAATTATGGCAACAAATGGAAAAGGGAGTGTCATAGTCGAACTGTATGACAATCCACTCACAGAGAGAAAAGATGACCGCATCGGTCGGGTAGTAACCAGCCGTTCTTATAGCGAAGACGATATTATCGCTGAGATTGTAGCCCGCCGTACCGATTTAAGCGCATCGACAATTAAGGCTTCGCTGAATTTAGCCTCCGAAATTGCATTGGAAAAAATAGCCAACGGAGCAAGTGTCAGTCTGGGGCTGGGTTATTTCGGGCTGAGTGTAAATGGTGTTTTTATCGGAGACAATGCCAAATGGGATGCCAAC
This sequence comes from Bacteroidota bacterium, assembly GCA_030706585.1. Classification (GTDB taxonomy): domain Bacteria; phylum Bacteroidota; class Bacteroidia; order Bacteroidales; family UBA7332; genus CAXXIC01. The sequence goes on along the minus strand of JAUZOF010000435.1, from coordinate 3,578 downwards.
CAGCACAACCTGTCGGTGCGTATTACTCCCACCGCAAAACTGCGTGATGCGGTCAAATCCAGCTCAGTCGATATAAGAGGTTTAGCAGCAGGAGGTCTTACCATCAATTCGCTGACCGATGTCAGTTCGGGTGAAGTAAACAGTCGGATCACTCCGGGAGGTGGGGTCAATCTGACCGGAACCCGGATAAAAATAGATGGAGAAAATCCGGCTAACGGAATCACGCTGACAAACCAACAGTCCAATGAAGTGGTTGCCATCCCTAAAACTTCTCTGTTGGTGAATGACCCGTCAAAAATCACCTTCATTGTCCCATCCGGATTGGTGGAAGGAGATTATAAGCTCACGATCACCACCCAGTTTTCATCGGCAACGACTTCTACAAAAGAACCCCGCACTTATACCTTCGAATTTGTATTAAATGTGCAGCCAACCAATGCAAACTAATATGCAACAGACTCCTGATCGTATAAAAAGGCTTGTTCTTAAGGTGAAGAACAGGCCTTTTTTATACCCGAAAATTACACATGAGTTATTTGAATGTTATGCAGACGATCTGCAACGGTAGATGCAGATCGTCTGCAACGAGCGATGTGAATGATCTGCAACGAGCGATGCAAATAGGCTGTATCGGGCGATTCGAATATCTTGATCCAAGGCTCCCATGAAACATCCCCATCGTGATAATCAAGGGGCGAATAACATCCTGCCATAAGTATCTGAAATTGATCATCAATGCGTTGTCTTGATGTAGTGAGGTAAGAAAATTCAATGTGAATCGCGCTCCCTCAAATGTTTTTTATAGGAATCTACCCCAATCATGGTATGCAATATACTTTGAACGGGGTATTTTCCTTTAACGCCAGTAGAGATAATTTTGCATTATCAAATCTAACAGACAAATCAAGTCTTATCCGGATTTGAATTTAGGAATATAAACAGGCAAACGACTCCTTTCGTCCGTCGGCAAAACTGATTCGGGGAGCGTTCGTCACAACACGAAAAATTGATGAAAAGTATCTCCTTTCTATCGGGTAAGCCGTACAGGTTGCCCCGGGATTATCTCTGCATCCACTGTAGATAATCCGTTCCATCCGTTTATAATATTTATCACTCGCAGCTGATAACCAAACGAGTAACTTGCGCAATCATTCCTTGCGTAACCATTTACATATCCCCAAATACATTAATAGTCACTAAAGTTGAAAAAGATGAAATTGAAAAATTACCTACCTTATCTGCTATTTGTATTAGCAGCGCTCCCGGTGAGTGCGTTAGCGCAACAAATCACGGGAAAAGTTATTGACAGTAATTCCGGCGAACCGCTCATCGGCGTTACCCTTAAACTGGAAGGCACCAATACGGCTATCCAGACGGACTCAAAAGGAAAATTTATCCTGAAAACAAGCAAAAAACCGCCATTGACGATCTCTGTATCCTATACAGGATACCAGAAACAAGAATATATTATTGAAAATACAGAGGACGAACTTACTTTCGACCTCCACCAGGATTATAACATTTTAAATCAGGTGGTAGTCACATCACGTCGCCGCAAGGAAACCGTTCAGGAGAGCCCTATTCCGGTCTCTGTAGTAACAGGTGTTAAGGTGGCCGAAGCCGGTGCATTCAATGTAAACCGACTCAAAGAGTTAATCCCTACCGTACAGCTTTACTCGTCCAATCCCCGTAATACCGGTCTGAGTATCCGTGGTCTCGGTACCACGTTCGGATTGACCAATGACGGTATCGACCCGGGGGTGGGCTTCTACGTGGACGGTGTTTACTATGCCCGTACAGCTGCCACCACACTCGACTTTATCGACGTGGAGCGCGTAGAGGTATTGCGTGGCCCACAGGGAACACTTTTTGGTAAAAATACCACCGCCGGTGCCTTCAACGTGACTACCCGCAAACCAAGCTTCAAGCCAGGTGCTGACTTCGAGTTGAGCTACGGTAACTACGGCTATATCCAAGCTAAATCATCCATCACCGGTCCTTTGAGCAAAAAGCTGGCAGGAAGATTCTCTTTCTCGGGAACCCAACGCGACGGACTGATTTACAACGTAGCCACCCAGCAGCATGTGAATGACCTCAACAACTTAGGAGGCCGAGCGCAGTTGCTTTACAAGCCATCTGACAAAACCGACATTACCCTGGCTGCCGACGCATCCCGCCAACGTCCGAACGGTTACGCACAGGTTTATGCCGGAACTGCTCCTACCCTTCGTGCCAACTACCGCCAGTTCAACCAAATCATTGCTGACCTAGGCTATACCTTACCGAGCACTAATCCGTTTGACCGCGTCATCGACCAAGATACTCCATCCCGTTCGTTCCAGGACTTGGGCGGTGTATCATTGAATATCGAGACCGAACTGGGCAAAGGAACCCTGACCTCGACCACTGCATGGCGTTACTGGAACTGGAATCCATCCAACGACCGCGACTTTACCGGTCTTCAGGCATTAGCCTTGTCTCAGGCTCCATCCAAACACCAGCAATGGTCGCAAGAGGTGCGCTGGGCTGGTGATTTCTCAAAAAAACTGAGCGGTGTATTCGGCTTGTTTGCATTCGGACAGAATCTGAAATCAGATCCTTACCATACTGAAGAATCGGGTGTGGATACCTGGCGTTTTTCTCAAAATACGACCAACACCGCACAGTGGAAAACTGCCGGACTTTTTGACGGCTTCGGTATCCATACCACTTCTGAACTGAACACGTTCAGTGGTGCTCTCTTCGGACAGCTGGACTGGGCCGTAACCAAAAAGCTTCATATCCAACCGGGTCTTCGTGCCAATTACGATAAAAAGAAAGTGGACTTCGACCGTCAGACTTACGGTGGATTGCAAACCACTGATGCTGCATTGCTGAAGCTAAAAAATGCGGTGTACACCAACCAGACTTTCAACGCAGATGTGGACAATACCAACTTCTCCGGTCAATTCACGGTAAGCTACAAGTTCAGAAAAAACATCAATGCATTTGCAACCTACTCTACCGGTTACAAGCCTGTGGGACTGAACCTCGGCGGTCTGCCTACCGGAAGTGACGGTAAACCGTTGCTTGACCTGGCGGTTATCAAACCGGAACGTGTACACCACGTGGAGGTAGCGGTAAAAACCTCACCTACGAAGTTTTCTACGCTAAACCTTACTGCGTATAATTCAGATATCAAAGACTACCAGACACAGGTACAGTCTCCCGAACTGGGCGTAAACCGTGGCTACCTGGCCAATGCCGAAAAAGTTCGCGTTCGTGGTGTGGAAATTGAAGGGGATATCAAAGCAAATAAGCATTTTACCTTTAACGGTTCAGCAGCTTATACCGACGCAAAATACGTATCATTCAAAAATGCACCGCTTCCGTTGGAGGAAACCGGTAAAACAGAAAACAGCGTTCAGGTAGCATTCAAAGACATCTCTGGTGGCGAACTTCCCGGTGTATCCAAATGGGCCGGTTCATTGGGTGGTGATTACAGCACAGCGGCAAAATTCTTAGGTCAGAACGGAGACTTCTTCGTAGCGCTTGACACTTATGCTCGCTCTACCTTCTCCTCTAACCCATCACCTTCA
>JAUZOF010000434.1 GCA_030706585.1 Bacteroidota bacterium | reverse complement strand
TGTTCATGTAATATACCTATCTCGTTTTTCAACATCGTATCTCATTTTTCTACCAGATTTTTCTAATATAAAGTTGGCTTGATCTTGATTCATACCTACATTTGCAGATGTATCTTTGTAGATTTACAGGCTACCAAAATCTTTCCCCTTCATTAAAAGCCTGCAACGCTTATGAGAAATACCGGAGCTCCATCTTGAATACAGCTATTTCTTGTATCTCTTTGAAAATTGTCGATCTTTAATTCTATTATTTTATCCAGAGATCGACAACCTAACTAATAAATACCCATTGATGTGTTTGCTCTTATTGATTGCAATAACTTCTATGCTTCTTGTGAACGGGTCTTTCGACCTGATTTAGTGGGGAAACCTGTCGTTGTTTTATCCAACAATGACGGCTGTGTTATTGCCAGAAGTAACGAAGCAAAAGACTTAGGGATTCCAATGGGTGCGCCTGCTTTTGAGTACCAAAATTTATTCGACAAAAACAATGTAAACGTCTTTTCTTGCAACTTCACTTTATATGGAGATATGAGCAGCAGGGTAATGAATATTCTGAGTAGCTACAGCCCTGATATGGAAATCTACAGCATAGACGAAGCATTCCCAGAGTTTAAAGGTTTTGATTTCTTTGACCTGCAAGAAATGGGGGGAAAGATGAAAAAGCAAGTTGAGCAGTGGACTGGTATTCCTGTCAGCATCGGCTTTGCACCGACCAAAGCACTGGCAAAAGTCGCTAATAGGATTGCTAAAAAGTTCCCAGAGCGCACGAAAGGCGTTTATATGATAGATGATGAAGATAAGCGTGTAAAAGCTCTTAAATGGCTTAAAATAGAAGATGCCTGGGGAATTGGTAGAAGGCACGCAAAAAGACTACAAGAAAAGAACGTATTCACAGCTTTCCAGTTTACCTACTTAGATGATAGCTGGGTTAAAAAGAATATGAGTGTTGTAGGTTTACGACTAAAGAAAGAACTGTTGGGAATACCAACCTTACAACTGGAGCAGCCACAGAATAAAAAATCAATAGCTACAACCAGAACCTTTGACGGTAATTACACCGACTTTCAACTAATAAGGGAAAGAGTAGCCAGTTTTGCTGTTTCCTGTGCTGAGAAGTTAAGAAAACAGGGTTCTTGCTGTAATAGTTTAATGGTCTTTATTTATACAAACGGACATAGGGAAGACCTTCCCCAATACAACCAAAGCACTGTTATTAAATTACCGTTTGCAACTAATTCAACAATAGACCTAGTAAAGTTTGCAGAGCTAGGTTTAAAGCAAATCTTTATAGAAGGATATGCCTATAAAAAAGCAGGTGTAATAGTAATGGATTTTACCAGCCAGAACGCACAACAGCTAACACTTTTTGAAAGTGTCAACCCAAAGCACGCTTCACTTATGAAAGCGATTGATAAAATAAACGCTTCATTTGGAAACCAAAAAGTCAGACTTGCTGTTCAAGACACAGGGAGAGTCTGGAAGATGAAACAAGAAAAGCTTTCCCCCAGATATAGTACCAACTTAGACGAAACCTTAATAATCAAAATATAATGTGCTTCTTCTTCAAACAAAGCAAGTCTGAAAAGGAACTACAAAAGCATTTTCAGGCTAAATTTATAAATGGTAGGTTGATTCATCCAGATGATTACAACGGATTCTCACACCCTTACACCGCTGTAATAAAGAATGAAAGCCCAAAGGTTATAGACTTTCTTCAATGGGGATTAATACCTCATTGGGCTAAAGACCGTTCTTTCCAGAAAAATACATTGAATGCCAGAATTGAAACTATCACAGAAAAACCATCCTTTAGGGATTGTGTAACTCACAGGTGCATTATCCCAGCAGACGGTTTTTATGAATGGCAATGGATGGATGAAAAAGGAAAGAGGAAAGAGAAATACCATATTCATTTACCCAATGAAGAACTTTTTGGTTTTGCAGGTCTTTGGAGTAAATGGACAGATAATGAGTCAGGTGAATTCATCGAAACATATGCTATCCTTACAACTGAAGCAAATGAATTAATGGCAAAAATACACAATAGCAAAAAGCGAATGCCGGTAATTCTTCATCCGGATAGCAAAACGGATTGGCTGCTGGATGCTAAACTGGAAATGGCTAATGACTTGTTGGTGGGGGATAATATTGGTGGGGATTTAGTAACAAGTTGTTCTAACTGATTGAAAAGCATTCCCCCCGATTAGCTGTGTATATCTGACACAACCCCGTAACTGTCAATTACATCAGTCTGCCGTTAAGCGTATGGCTCTTCCTTCGCTTTCTTTAAAAACAAGTCAACAGTACATATGAAAATATAATCAATCTCATTGAATGCCAGAAAGCGGCTTCAGTTTTTTTCTCTTAAGCCGTATCCGGATTATTACTACTGATATTATTATAAGCCGAAGGCCTGCTTCTATCACTATAAAAGTCTGGAGACTTTATCAAACAGCCATTACACAAGGATACGCTGAACGAGATATAAGCTATGGGTTACGATGAACTCCAGAGGATTTCACCGTAACCCATAAGGTAGTTATTCAATTATCATTCCTGCATAATAATTATTAAGCTTGGATTGTATTGTACTCCCGTACTTGAAGTATTTTAAACACTCAGGTTTATTCATTTTTTTAGTTCCAGAATAACATATGGAAATAAATCCTATTCTTTGGTCAATCATTAAAGCAGTTCGTGAAATAATTTTTTTTGCAACTTGATCGGCCCTCCACTTATCCAATTCAATTATTACAATATCATTATTCCTTTTTCCATAAATATCAATTGAATCACGATTATCGCTTATTTGATGTTCTGTTTTCCATTCAAAATCAGAATGCTCTTTTTCGAGAGTTATAGTAATATACGATTGTAAATTTTCAACTTTGATTCTTTGCTCAGATTGAGGTAAATTCGTTAGTCCAATAACGTATTCAGAACAATTTAAATTGTTTAATGACAAGATAATTTTGTTAAACCAATTATCTTCTGATAAGCCCTTAGATTTTTCTTTAATTTTCAATTTCATCAGTCATCTACTTTACTTTCACATAGTTTGCGAGTTTCACTCCCTTGCTAATCTCAGTACCATAAGATTCTGGAATTCCAGCGGCATTTGCAATATCTTTTTTCGAATATTTACTCTGCAAAATTTCGTTTGCGTACTTAATTCCAAAAAGATGAATCATTGCTACTGAAGCTCCGTCAGGTGCATTATTATACATCTCATTTGATTTTATACCTAAATCATTCAATGTCATATAATTATTTATTTAGTTTTTCACATTCACAATTAACGAAATTATTCGAGCAGTCAATCTATTTTTCAACGAATCTTCTCATAGAACCGTGCCGTTGGGTAAAGACATGTGATTTTGCATCGGTTTGCAGTAAAGTATTTTACCCACAATCTTCTATAAAAGCAGTTTATCATAATACGTTTGACATACTTTCTCTTCTTTTTAAATAAATCTCGGGTTTATACCTCCGAACATATGCAAATTAAATAATCACCTTAAAGACCCGAATGCGATTCCGGATTCAACACTGAAACCGCTTTCCTGATAATCGCTTTAGCGTCTCTTGCCAGCCGGGAGAACGGCTTATATATGAACGAAGTGTGGTCACTTAGCTCAACAAAACTTTTCAGAGAATTCGCTTACTCAACCCACTCAATTCATGGTATACAAGAATAATAGAGAGGTAATATCCCGTTTTAGAAATGAAATTTCCTGGCCATTATTAAGTTCTGACTATGTATGGATCATTTTGTTGAACTTACATTCTCAATTTTATAGTTACCCCGAATCTAACGAATACTCATCAATAACTTTTTCATTATCACTCCATGAGCTTCAATTTCATTAAACTCGTTACCTCCACATGTATACCAGTGCTCGTACTCCATCATGATACGTTGCTTAATGCTGTCAATCTTTGGACTACTACGATAGTAGTCTTTTTTAGCTGCGGGCATGAAATTACTTAAGCGGGAGTTTTTACTGCTACTTATCAGACAGAGGTTTCCGAAATTATCCAGCCATATCTGATCCATATCCTTCA
>JAUZOF010000433.1 GCA_030706585.1 Bacteroidota bacterium | reverse complement strand
TTCAAAATGTTCATGCACAAATCGGTTTATACCTTAGTGAAAATTCAAATCGATTAAACATTACAAAGACACGGAAAGTTAAAAATAAAAATGTATTCGGTTTAACTGATGAAATACAAGAATGGGGCAAAAAGTCCTTTATAAGACAATCTCCATAAAGTAGCTAATAAACTTATCGAACTAAGAGCAAAAACGATCTGAGTATAAGTGCATCCAAAAATCTGGAAGCTGGTAAAAAATCGTACGCCGTCAGCTTTACATTGCAAGATGATGCAAAAACCCTGAACGATAAGCAAATTGACGGCATTATGCAAAAACTCATCAAACAGTTTGAAGAAAAACTGGGCGCTAAATTGCGGTAACATATTCAACGATTTCAATCAATAACTTAGCACATGAACACCAACGATGTACGATGGAAACAACGCCTTATTAGTTTCAATAAAGCTTATGCTCAATTGGAAAGATTCATCGCTGCCGATAGTTTGAATGAAATGGAAGAACAAGGCCTGATAAAAGCCTTCGAATACACTTATGAATTGAGCTGGAAGACACTGCAAGACTTACTAAAAGAAAAAGGTTATCAAGATATTACCGGACCAAAACCAGTTATCGAGCAAAGCTTTCAGGACGGATATATTGAAAACGGGAAAGGTTGGATAAAAATGCACCTGAGCCGGAATTTGACAAGTCATACATATGACCTCGCCACTGCGGAAGAAGTAATTGATAAAATCAGGAGTGATTTTTTTGATCTTCTTAGTCGCTTGAAAAAGAGGTTGGATGCCGAATCATTAAAATAAAACAAATGATTTCGGCAATCAAATACGGTTTTGAAGAGTCAGACATAGACAATGTCATATCCATTTTCAAGCAAAACCCTAAGATAAGCAAGGCTGTCCTATTTGGATCCCGGGCTAAGGGCAACTTCAGGAATGGGTCGGATGTCGATATTGCCCTTTTTGGAAATAACTTATGCCTTGATGATCTGTTAGAAGCTTATGGATCAATTGAATATTTCAACCTCCCCTACAAATTTGATCTGGTGATTTATGATCGCATAAGTGAACAATCGCTGAAAGAACATATTGACAGAGTTGGCATTATTCTCTACATACAACACTAAACAAAGAGCAAAAATGATCATACTATGAGTGAAATGACAGAACAACCCAAAAAGAGCCTCAATTTTATTGAGACCCTTGTCGAAGAAGACATTCGTGATGGTAAGAACGGAGGAAGGATTCAGACCCGTTTCCCGCCGGAACCCAACGGATACCTTCATATCGGACATGCCAAAGCCATCTGCATGGACTTCGGTATTGCACGCGACTACAACGGTGTTTGCAACCTCCGTTTCGACGACACCAATCCTGTGAAAGAAGACGTAGAGTATGTAGATTCCATCATGGAAGACATCCAGTGGTTAGGATACCAGTGGGGTAACGTTTACTATGCTTCCGACTATTTCCAGCAATTGTGGGATTTTGCCACCGACCTCATCAAACGTGGACTTGCATACGTCGACGAACAATCGGCAGAAGAAATTGCCAAACAAAAAGGCTCTCCTACCGTTCCGGGAACCGAGAGTCCCTATCGCAATCGTCCTGTTGAAGAAAGTCTGGAGTTGTTCAACAAAATGAATAGCGGCGAAATTGCCGAAGGAGCAATGGTGTTGCGTGCCAAAGTGGATATGGCTTCACCCAACATGCACTTCCGCGACCCGATCATGTACCGCATCATCACCGATCATCCACATCATCGCACAGGCTACACCTGGAAAGCGTACCCAATGTATGACTTTGCACACGGTCAATCGGACTATTTCGAAGGAGTTACGCATTCTATCTGTACACTGGAATTTGAAGTACACCGTCCATTATACGACTGGTTTATCGACCAGCTGAAAAATGACGATTACCGTCCTCGCCAGATTGAATTCAATCGTTTGAATATCACCTACACTGTGATGAGCAAGCGCAAAATGCTGCAACTGGTTCAGGAAAGTTTGGTTCGCGGATGGGACGATCCCCGTATGCCGACCCTTTGCGGTCTGCGTCGTCGCGGATATACACCGGAAGCGATCCATAATTTCATTGAAAAAATCGGATACACCAAATATGAAGGGATCATTGACGTCTCCCTTCTGGAACATGCTGCCCGCGAAGTGCTGAATGCCAAAGCTACCCGTGTAAGTGCCGTGCTTGATCCGGTAAAATTGATTTTGACCAACTATCCCGAAGGACAAACCGAAACGGTAACGATGGTCAATAACCCTGAAGATGAAAATGGAGGAACGCATGAAGCGCCATTCTCGAAAGAGTTATACGTAGAACGCGACGACTTTATGGAAGATGCTCCAAAGAAGTATTTCCGCATGACTCCGGGTCAGGAAGTTCGTCTGAAAGGCGCCTACATCGTGAAATGTACCGGATGCAAGAAAGATGCGGATGGAAAAGTAACCGAAGTGTACGCTGAATACGATCCGGAAACCCGCAGCGGACTGGAAGGCAGTAGCCGCAAGGTGAAAGGTACCATTCACTGGGTAACTGTCGCAGATTCCGTTCCGGCAGAAGTTCGCCTTTACGACCGCCTGTTTGCCGTTGAAAACCCAGCGGAAGAGAAAGACAAGGATTTCCGCGAATTACTAAATCCTGATTCGTTGAAGGTGCTGAATAATGTGAAGGTAGAGCCATGGTTGAAAAATGCCAAAGCTTTAGACAACTTCCAGTTCCAACGCATCGGATATTTCAATGTAGACCCCGATTCGACACCTGAAAATTTAGTTTTCAACCGTACTGTTTCTCTGAAAGACAGCTGGGCGAAAGCAAATAAATAAAACCCAAAGGTCACAATAAAACGAGGGGAGAATGTTTTGAAACACTCTCCCCTCGCTTTTTATGTGGCAATAGCATCAAAACAGCCTCCACCCCAAAGTGAGGTAAATGCTTTGTTTATTACTCTTCATGTTTATAACCGGTGCATTATTGAATGTCACCGAATAAGAATTGGAAAGGTATTGTGAGTAACGCAAATCAAGAGAGAAAGAAAGTATATCAACACCAACACCACCTTCAGCAGCCCAGCTTGCTTTTTTAAAGTCCTGAGACACCTGGTAATATTGATTCAGATTGGAACTTGACCCGGCATCAATTATGGCTTTCGGGCCTGCGTTGAGGCGTACGGCAAGCGGACCAACGCACAACACCTTATAGCCGACCATAAGGGGGATTTCAATAGTCTGAGTCTTGTATGTCGCCATATAGGTTGATCCTCCCACATTGAAAGTCTGAGATGCTTTCTTGACATTCAAAAGAACCTCCGGCTGAAGATAAACCCGTTTACCTCCCAAGCGCATCCAGGCTCCAACCTGATAACCGCTTGCAAAGCCCGATTTAATCTGATCGCCGGTGGATGTAACCAGATTGGTATTGAGCAAATCATTATAACTCATTGCCGCTTCATATCCTCCTTTGAGTCCAAGAGCAAATGTCTGTGCCGACATTGTACCTGCAATACCCAACAACAAAATAAATAAGATAGATTTCTTCATGTCGATTAATTTAAGCTTATGATATTGAATAACGCAATAAATTGTTCCTATCGTATAAAAGCAGATAAAAAATAAGAAGACTTCACATTACGAAGCCAACCTCCTGAAATAATGTTACAAAAGAGAGAAAAATCCAACATCGGAAAATACAACTGTACAATTTTATACTTGTGAAAAAAATATCAAACCAAATAAATAAAGGATCGGAAGGGTTTTAATCATCCTAAAATAAGCAGGAATCATGATACAGTTGTAAAAAATGACAAATGTAACATTCCTGTGTTTTACAATTCTAAGAACTGATTATTTCCGGGTATGCAGAAAATATTTCCGTGTCCCAAAATTCACCCAATACGTTATAAATGTTGCAATTAGCTTAGACAACATATAATACAACCCAACTATTTCGGTAAACATCCAGATAAGCAAAGTACTCAGACCTAAGCCGATTACCGAAAGAAAGAAATAGTAGATGAACTCACGATGTCGCTTCTCAACCACCCGGATATTGAACACCCAATTTAC
>JAUZOF010000432.1 GCA_030706585.1 Bacteroidota bacterium | reverse complement strand
GGACGCCGGGAGAGAGCGCGATCAATTGCGTGTAATTGCGGTTCGCCAGCGGGAGGCTCTGAATGGCCTCCGCGTCGACGGCACGGCCCAGCGTGGAGCTCTGCGTTTGCGCGAGATCGGACGCGTCGGACACTTCCACGCTCTCGTTCGCTCTGCCGATATTCAGTTTCAACTCAAGCGTAACGGTCTCACCGGCCACCACGGACACCGAGCGATCGAGCACAGTTTCCAATCCCGGCGCGCTGGCAGAGACGGAGTAGGTTCCCGGAGGAAGCACTCCGCTTTCCGTATTGATGACCACATAATTCACCCCGGAAAGAGTCAGGTTACCATTTATCACCAGAGAGTCATTTTTATAAGAATCAAAAGGCAACATATCGATGTGAACATTTACCTTTCCGGGCATTGTTACATTTCCATTGATAATCATTTTGCCCAATTTTCCGGCAACAAGGCCATTACCCGGAGCAAGACGCCCGCCTTCGACATTCAGTCCGGGATTGAGGGTAATGCCTCCGTTGATTATCGCATTTCCTCCTAACGTTCCTTTTGCCAGAAGAAAAACCGGACTTGCTAATGAGCCATTTACAAAGAGGGAACCTTCTGAAATCGTCGTTTTACCCGTATAGGTATGATTTCCATTCAGGGTAAATGTTCCATTCAGGGACTTCACCAGCTCCATATTTCCGGTAAGCTTTCCGTTACCTGATAGAGTATAATCGTGGCCAAGAGGATTTATTGCCCAAATCTTCGATGGAGCCAGATCTGCATTTAGCTTAATGTCAGCTGAATTATCTCCTGAAATATCAAACATGACATCATCACCATCGGTGAATGTAGAGGTTGTCTTTTCATCATCGAGTACAAAGTTGGTAGCCGATTTATCAAATGAAGAGCCTGACACCCAGGCTAGTTTAGCTTTCTGAACCGGTGATACAGGTGGTGTAGGCATACTATAACCCAGATAAAAATCGGGATAAGCCGATTGGTAATACCCTTTAGTGGTAGCCTGCATACGGTACGCCGGATTCTGCATCAGGCAATAGATTCGTTTATCGGTTGGGTAATCTGTCGAAAACGCAACAATTCCCGGACAAGTAGATAAAGTAGTGTCACCTACAACCTGCGTTCCTTTTTTCTCCAGGATCACCTCTTCACGCCAGTCTCCGGCAATATCGCCAAAGAATGCGGGACGTACTCCCCACTCCGACTTCAATTGCCAGCCGGACATCTTGGCAAATTCAATCAACCGGGTACCAAATGTATGAGATGACATGCTGTATTTTCGAATATCGGCATTAAAACCGCTACCATCAGATGCCTGAAGTGATTCACGGGCTAAATCGCCATCCCACCAAACACCTTCATAGGGCCAGGGAGTAGAGCCTTCATACAGAATATTTCCTTTGGCATCGTATATATTGGGCATAGTGGACCAGAATTCATATCCAATACGGGTAGAATCCACATCCATACATTCGCCACGTCCCACATCACCAACACCGGACAGATAGAACTTCTTAATGGCTTCTCCTGTACCGGAATCATAAATTAGCTGCCCCAGCATACTGCTTGCATTCTGTTGGATGGCAAAAGTCTCAAGTCCGGGACGTTCCGGGTCAATATCACCTACACGGAAGCGGTCTCCGTGGCTTATGTGAGCATTGAAAGCCACTGTGCCATCGTATTTAATTCCATAACCGATATCGAGCAATTCGTCACGGCCATCCAGATCAACGTCAGCGGAACGGATAGAGTGCGCCTCGGCGGCATCCAGTTTTCCTCGTTCCCAGTTGTACCAGTTTACCCACTGTCCCGATTTGTTATAACCATAGGCAGACGCATAATACCAGTGATACTGGTCAGAGCTGGTACGTGTTTTGTAAATAAAACCGACACTCGGGTGCTTACCGTCCAGATAGACAATCGCCATGTGTCCGTTGAGGTTACTATACTCGGTACCCATAAAAATGGCTTTATTGGTACGGGAATAGTTTGACGGATATTTCATCTCAATACTGTTCTTTTCATTACCGGTCATTCCGTCAATTGCGGTAATGTATTGTGGCGGGTTCTTTACATTCTGAGAATTATAATCCACAATGCCATCATTGTCTGTATCTAATGTAGTTGAACCGAAAACACCTTTGCCATTGGCAAACTTAGTTCCGTCGCTACTCTTGATAACCACTTCGGCTTTGTTGTCGCCATCCATATCATAGGCAATCACCATGTCATCCTGTCCCTGGTCAATAGAAACATTCGGACCCATATCGACGGTCCACAACAAGGTTCCATTACGGAGGTACGCCTGAATTTTGTGAGTGCCGCCATCCACAGAAAGACGGTCAACGACAAAATCATACTCCCCGTCACCATCCAGGTCTGCCGGCCAGCAAAACTTTGTAAAGTATTTGTAAAGCTCCAGTCCGTCATTAGCCGGATTATAGGTAATATCCATATATGCGCTCCGGTATTGATTAAATCCTGCAGCATTCACGGTAAAAGTGCTACTCGGAGTTCCTTCAACGCCATTGATTACCGGAACAACATAAATCTTCGTTCCATTGGCAACAGTACCGGCTGTCGGCTGAAAGTTTGTCACTGTCAAAGGTGTACTGTTTAATTTGGTAAAGACAGATGCGCCCGATCTCTGGGCATAAACATTATAGGTGATGTTTTCGGGGTCAGAGGCAAAATGGCGCCAACTGACGAAGTAATTTCCGGAGCTGTTTAGCACAGCAACCACTCCCCTGTCCAGTTTCTCCATTTTGCGTTGAGCAAATGAAGAGCTGAAGGGAAACAGGACAGCTATTGAGATAGCCATCAGAAATGAATTAAATTTCTGCTTCATGTGTTTTGTGATAATTAGTTGTGTGTTTGGTGGATAACTTTTGTATAAAGCGGTCCTCTCCTCAAATCGCAAAGAGAGATTTCTTGACTAATTAAACCCCGGCATTGAGATATCCGCTCTCAGGTTCTCTAAGATTCTTAAATCGGCAGGCAATCTGGGTTGACAAGTGAACGATCTGTTTTTCATAGTTATAGTACGATTAAATAAAATGCTAAATATCTGATTTGCAAATATATTTATGAACCACAAACGTACTATAGAATATCGTGTATAAAGATAGAAGTTTGTACAGGTGTACTTTTTTGATCTAAATTTCCACCCTAACCCTGTAGAAAGTATGCTCCGTAACCGGAGTCAGTGAAAGATAACCTTTTACAATCCGACCGTCCTCAACAACTAACGGAAAATCGCTCATTCTTTTTAAATGGTCTTGTTTCAGGAAGCCCGGTTGAGAGAAGTGATCTACAACAAACCGACCGGTTTTCCCGCGAAGAACATAACGGTCATAAAACATCCGGGCGACCAGCCCCATGGTCATTCGCAGGTTGATCTCCACACAAGGATGAAGCATAACCCTACCTTCTTTCTCATATACAAACATATCCACTCCCAGATAACCCCTGTAAAAAGGAGCAATCTCATTCTGGATAAACTCCACCAACCTACAACGTACTCTTTCCAACACAGTTGAAGTTAACTCACCAGCAGTTAACCTTTCAACAATCATCTCATCACTCAGCAATTCATTACTCTTATAGGTTCCGTTTTCAGTTTCAAACAACGAGTAACCGGCAAATGAAACATTGCCCCTGTCACACAAAAACTCCATTGCAAAATCCTGAAGTTTATTGTACACATCTTCTCCCACAACACAGCCCTGTTTCTTCGCAATCTTCCTGCACCATCCGCGAATGCTTTCCGATACAGGTGCGGTCGCCCAATATAGCCCCTTTCCACTTCCTGACCAGGGTGCTTTGAATACCACGGAACTATACTTTTGGGCAAATTCATCAATTTGATTTCCATCCAAAAGCTTTGCCGGCAAAGGCAATCCGGGTGATAAAGTTTCATCCTCCCGGATAAAACGCAAAGCTTGTACGGCAATTCTACGATGAGACAATTCCCTTATTTTATCCAACCTGGAAAAATCAGGAAGGATGGAATCACCAATACCTGATTCTGCAAGTTTCTTACAAACCGATTTATTCCAGCCCCACGGATGAACT
>JAUZOF010000431.1 GCA_030706585.1 Bacteroidota bacterium | reverse complement strand
TTTGGTGGGTTGCTTGTTGCTGGCAAAATTCAAAGTATTTGAGTTTTTGCTTTCATTTTTGGTATTGTATTTTTGCTTTACACTCTTTGAAGTGGTGCAGTTGCTCACTTTTTGCAAAACCAAAAAGTGATAATCTTAAAATCGTAATTTGAAACACAATATTGTGATGAAATTTTCCCGAATTTTATTTCTGCTGTTTTTTGCCCTAACGGCTACATTTTCAGTCTCTGCGTCCGGCGAAAATGCCGAGTCAAAAAATGAAACCCAGAGTAGTTTCAATCCACAGAAACTTATTTTCCACCACATCAATGACGCTTATGAGTGGCATATAACCACGATTGGCGAAACACACATCTCAATTCCGCTTCCCGTTATCGTTTACAGCAAACAAACTGGATTCCATGTTTTTATGTCAAGCAATTTCCATCATGGAGCAGAGGCATATCAGGGATTTAAAATAGCTCATGAAGGTAAAAACGAAGGTAAAGTGGTGGAAATACAACCCGACGGTTCAGAAGTACGTCCCGTGGATATTTCGATTACTAAAAACGTAGCTTCTCTGTTTATCAGTATCGTATTATTACTCTTGATTTTCCTCAGTGTATCAAAGAGATACAAAGAGAACTTTGCCCGTGCACCGAAAGGAATTCAAAGCTGGGTAGAACCGATTATTATTTTTGTACGGGATGATGTGGCCAAAGCGGCAATTCCGGGCAAGTACATGAAATATCTGCCTTATCTTCTCACGATTTTCTTCTTTATTTTCCTCAATAACCTACTGGGTTTAATCCCGATTTTCCCCGGAGGAGCCAACCTTACCGGTAATATTGCTGTGACCATGGTGCTGGCACTGATTACCTTCTTTATCACTCAGTTTAGTTCCAATAAAGCTTACTGGACGCATATTATCAATATGCCCGGCGTTCCCTGGTGGTTGAAGTTTCCGGTACCGTTGATGCCGGTGATCGAGATCATGGGACTCTTTATCAAGCCATTCGTATTGATGATCCGACTTTTCGCCAACATTACTGCGGGGCACATCGTGGCGTTGGCATTCTACTGTCTGATTTTCGTTTTCGGTGAAAAAAATGTTTTTGCCGGTTACGGGGTGTCGGTGGTATCGGTAGCATTTACGGTCTTTATGGCTTTGATCGAATTGCTGGTAGCATTTATCCAGGCGTATGTATTTACCCTGTTGTCTGCTATGTACTTCGGTATGGCGATGGAGTCGCACGAAGAGCATCACGAGTAAAATTTGAAAATGAGAGAATTTGAAGATTTGAAAATGAGTTTCAATCCCAATCTTCAAATAGCCTTATCCTCAAATTCCCAAATCAACAATCATAGAATCAACTCAAATATTCATTTTTTTAATTTAATAGACATGGTAACATTAACTGTTTTATTGCAAGCTGTTGCAAGCATGGCCATTGCCAAGATGGGTGCCGGTATCGGTGCCGGTTTTGCTGCGATCGGAGCAGGTGTAGGTATTGGTCTTATCGGTAAAGGTGCGGTAGAAGCTATTGCACGTCAACCGGAAGCATTGGGCGATATTCGTTCTAACATGATCATGACTGCGGCACTTGTTGAAGGGGTAGCTTTCTTCGCGTTGGTTATCTGCTTGCTTATCCTTTTCACTTGATTAAAGGAACATCGGAGCAAAAGGACGATAAATCTTTTTGCTCCGAATTTTTGACAAACATTGTTTTAGACTAAAATATTACAGATTATGGAATTAGTAATGCCCGAATTTGGCTTGCTTTTCTGGATGTTGGTATCGTTTTCGATTCTGTTTTTTATCCTGAAAAAGTTTGCCTGGAAACCGATCCTGAAAGCACTCGCTGATCGCGAGAACTCGATTGATGAGGCTCTGAAAGCTGCCGATAAGGCAAAAGAGGAGATGGCTCGTTTGCAGGAAGACAATCAGCGTATCCTGAAAGAGGCGATGCTTGAGCGTGATAAAATCCTGAAAGAGGCGCGCGAACTGAAAGACAGCATTGTCTCCGAAGCTAAAAATCTGGCAACAATTGAAGCAAATAAAGTGCTTGAAAATGCTAAGATTGCAATCGAACGTGAAAAAACTGCGGCTGTTGAAGAAATGAAAAACAGTATTGCAATCTTTTCACTTGATATTGCTGAAAAAATTCTGAAAGACCGCTTGACTGACGATGTACGCCAAAAAGAGCTGGTGAAGAAATTTGTAGATCAAATCGAGATTAATTAATTGGAGGTTCGTTCGATTCCTGCAATTGCCCAAAATCAACAAAAGCAATGAACGATAGCAAGATATCTGTCAGATATGCAAAAGCTCTTTTTTCGCTGGCTTTGGAGAAGTCGGTTCTTCCGGCAGTACATGCCGATATGGAGATGCTTTATCTGACCACACGAACACTCCCTGCATTTGTCCAAATCCTTGAAAGTCCGGTGGTGAAAGGTTCGGAGAAGAGAGCGTTAATCCAGAATGTCTTTGAGAAACAGGTCAATCCGATAACGATGTCGTTTCTTAACCTGTTGCTTACTAATAAGAGGGAGATGTATCTGGAAAATATTACCCGCAACTTTTTGTCGGTTTACCGCCAGCAAAGTGGGAAGAAGGCAGCAGTACTTTCAAGTGCTGTAGCTCTTGATCAGGTAACAATTGCCAAAATGACACAGGCTGTTGCCGCCAGATTTAATGCTGTTATCGAAATGACTACCGAGATCAATCCTTCGTTAATCGGAGGTTTTATCCTTCAGGTTGAGGATCAGATATTAGATGCCAGTGTTTTAACGCGTTTGAAACAACTTCGTCAGGAGTTAGTGAAATCGAATTAAAAAGAAAACAATAAAACAACAATATTATGGCCGGAATTAATCCTGCAGAAGTTTCCGAAATACTGAAAAAACAGTTAGAAGGTTTCAATGCCGCCATCGAATTTGAGGAGGTAGGAACCGTTTTGCAAGTCGGGGACGGTATCGCCCGCGTTTACGGGTTGTCAAATGTTCAGTCCAACGAAATGGTGGAGTTTGACAGCGGAGTAAAAGGGATCGTACTTAACCTGGAAGAAGACAACGTGGGTTGCGTATTATTAGGTTCATCCGAAAAAATTAAAGAAGGAGACCGTGTAAAACGTACCCGTAAAATCGCCTCTATCAATGTAGGCGAAGGTGTACTGGGACGCGTAATTAATACCATTGGCGAACCTGTGGACGGAAAAGGGCCCATTGCAGGTACTTTATACGAAATGCCATTGGAACGTAAAGCACCGGGGGTAATCTACCGTCAGCCTGTAGAAGAACCTCTACAGACAGGTATCAAAGCGATCGACGCGATGATTCCAATCGGCCGCGGACAGCGTGAGTTGATCATCGGTGACCGTCAGACCGGAAAAACCGCCATTGCGATCGACACCATTATTAATCAAAAAGAATTTTACGAAAAAGGAGAACCGGTTTACTGTATCTATGTAGCCATCGGTCAGAAAGGTTCGACTGTAGCCAATATTGCCAAAACGCTGGAAGAAAACGGCGCAATGCCTTACACAACCATCGTCATGTCAACGGCTGCCGACCCTGCCGCATTGCAGTTTTACGCACCGTTTGCAGGTGCCTCTATCGGGGAATATTTCCGTGATACCGGTCGTGCTGCATTGATCGTGTATGATGACTTGTCCAAACAGGCGGTTTCATACCGTGAAGTGTCGTTGCTGCTTCGTCGTCCGCCAGGTCGTGAAGCATATCCGGGTGACGTATTCTATTTGCACTCACGTCTTTTGGAGCGTGCTGCAAAGATCAACTCTACCCAAGCGGTAGCTGAAAAAATGAATGACGTACCTGAATCGATCAAACATTTGGTGAAAGGTGGCGGTTCGTTGACTGCTCTTCCGATTATCGAGACACAGGACGGTGACGTTTCTGCATATATCCCGACCAACGTAATTTCGATTACTGACGGTCAGATTTTCCTTGAGTCACACTTGTTCAATGCCGGTATCCGTCCTGCGATCAACGTAGGTATTTCGGTATCGCGTGTAGGGGGTAAAGCTCAGATCAAGGCGATGAAAAAGGTAGCCGGTACGTTGAAAATCGACCAGGCAGAATACCGTG
>JAUZOF010000430.1 GCA_030706585.1 Bacteroidota bacterium | reverse complement strand
GAGGTATCCTGAAACTCATCAATCATATAATGGTCAATCTTCACCCCTATTTTTTCATAAATAAAAGGAGTATCAGTATCGTCTATGATACGATTGAGAAGATGAGTTGTATCTGCCAGCAACATCAGGTTATCTTCGGCAGCCAACTCCTTGATTTTATTATCAATATCATTGAGAATCCCAAGCGTGTAAATGTGCTTGCGGATAATCAATGCTGAATTATATAACGGATATTCTTCAAAATGAGCCAGAACCTGCTTGATGCAATCATTCAGGCCATTGTGAAAAGAGGCTTTAATCGCGGCATCGTATTGCTTCGATTTACCGGCTGCTTTCCACTGTTCAATATCATCGGCCAGTTTCTGGAAAGCAACAGTAGGTTGTTTGATTTCACCTTTAGCCAGCGTGGCAAGGAAACGCAATGGAGAACGTGCACCACCGGAGAAATCATCTGCAGTAAAACCATTTCGGTCGATAACCGCCAATCCCCCGTTACCCAGATTCTTTGCCGTAGCCTCAAACTTAGCGACCAACTGGCTCAACTGCTGAATGTACTTCCTCAATTCGCCTTTGTCCTGCAACTTTTCACGAATTGCTCCGCTGAGTTGTTTATATTTTTCTTTGAAAAGCTCGGTTCCCAGTTCGATGACCTCTTTCTTGAAGTTCCACGATTTTCCATTTTCAATTTTCTCCTCTGAAAAACGAAGCAACCAACTCAGTATCTTTTTATTGGCGGGGTCTTCCAGGGAAAATATCATCTTATCCACCGCTTCGGTCAGGATGCGATTGGTATCGAGTTCCACATTATACCCTCCCTGCAATCCTATTTCACGGGCAAAAGCCCGCATCGTCTGTTGGAAGAAACGGTCAATCGTACTGATATTGAACGAGGAATAATCATGCAAAATGCTGAGCAAAATGCGGTTTGCTCGCTGATATACCGCCTCTTCCGAAAGTTCGAACTCACGCATCAACGTCCCCAGATAGTCAGACTCCCCCCCCTGAGAAAGAATATCCAGTTCCTGAATAATACGCTTTTTCATCTCATCCGTCGCTTTATTGGTAAAAGTCACGGCGAGTATGTGGCGGTAAGCGCCATTTCCGGTAAAAAGTAATTTGAGATATTCTTCGGTGAGCTGGTGGGTTTTACCCGAACCGGCAGAAGCGCGATATACTGTGAGCATGATATTTCTCCTGAAAATTGATATAGGCGATTAAATAATTCTGGCTTTTACATAACCTTCTTTTTGAAGGATTTCAAGCACCTTCTGTCGAAAATCGCCCTGTACAAGAATCTCGCCATCTTTGGCTGAACCACCGACTCCACATTTGGATTTCAGCAGTTTGCCCAATTCTTTCAGGTCTTCCTCTGTTCCCACAAAACCGGTTACCAGTGTCACCACTTTACCTCCACGGTTTTTCTTGTCGAAACAGACCCGCAACTGTTGCTTTTCTTTGGGTAATGTCTCTGTATCTTCGTTCTCTTCGGTTTCGTATTTAAAATCGGGATTGGTCGAATAAACAACATTCAACCTGTCTTTCCAGTCATTTTTCTTCATAACTCAAAAATTTTATTTCAGACAAATATAATCAGGATAAACTTAAGACGAAGACAGCTTCTGCTCTTTTTCTTAGAACAATTTTTTTCAAGGATTTTGGTCGTTATCGTTCTCCACTCCAAATATTTTTCATAATATTGCCAACAACCTTAAATTTAAACACAATGGAAAACTATCAACAAGAAAACACCGAAGAGACTACGCAAACAGTTTTAACCCTTTCAAGCCAAACAATCAGCTTCCTCGATGAAATCCGGAAGTGGACAAAGTTCTTTGCCATTTTGGGCTTTATAGGCATTGGTTTTATGGTTCTTCTGGCCATTATTATGGGGACTGCATCGTCAATTTTCCCAATGTTTGGAAACGGATTCGGAGGGGGCTCTATCTTTATCGCCATCCTCTATCTGGCATTTGCTGGTCTTTATGCCATGCCGGTAATTTATCTGAATAACTTTTCGGATAAACTTAAGATAGCACTGGAGCAATCAAGGAACGAAGAACTGGAAAGTGCATTTGAGAATCTGAAATCCCATTTCAAATTTGTAGGAATCATGTCCATCATTATGTTGGCTATATATGCGATTGCTATTATTTTTGCTATTGGCGGCAGCATTCTGGCCTTTCATTAACTCTATATCTATCCGCTAT
Organism: Bacteroidota bacterium; assembly: GCA_030706585.1. Lineage (GTDB taxonomy): Bacteria > Bacteroidota > Bacteroidia > Bacteroidales > UBA7332 > CAXXIC01. The sequence continues at coordinate 1,882 of JAUZOF010000430.1, read as the reverse complement.
AAACGCAAAAAGACGAACCTTGGATTCATCTTTTTGCATTTATAGCGTGTTCTAATTTCAATAAAAACAAAAAAAGCCTACTACGTTTCACAACGTCTCGGCTTTTTCGGAAGTTTTCCCGTGATCCCGAGTGGGAACACGTTATTCCTCCAGTTTAAACATTAAGAGATAGTATGTATCTTTATCTGAATCCGCATAACTGCGGTGAGAATTCTACTTCAATATTGTTTTCCGCAATTGTTTAGAAAACGATGGCAAATATCAAACTTAATTCGAGTATTGCAAAATTATTTCGGGGAAAAATTTCAGGAAATAGTTTTTTTATGAACATCGTAAAAATATTCAAGATATTTAATCTCCTAATCCGCCAAACAATAAAACATCCTTAGCTTAGGAACCATTTTAAATAACCCCAAACATATCTACCTGATAATCAAAACCAACAGCACAGGACGGCTTCGAAAGCAAGATAAACCCATATTGTTTTCAATAAAAAAAGAAGTGAGCATATTCTCTCTGACAAAACGATAGATATACCCTTTCGAATGCAATTTCACTAATGACAATTAAGGCTTACCAGTCTTCTTTTTTGATTAATTTATGGGACGCCTGAAATCATCTGCTTTAAAAAATAGTATATTTGCATGTAATTCAAACACAAAACTTTAATAATCAGAGGAAAAACAGATACGATGCAGAAAATACCGGAACCCACCTTAAGACGTTTGCCTTGGTATTTAGCTTACCTGAAGATTTTACACAATAAAACCACAGTAGCAGTCTCTTCAACGCAAATTGCTAATGCGATTGGAATTGACGCCTCTCAGGTAGCCAAAGATTTATCATTCGTGGAGATTGCAGGCAAAACTCGAGTGGGATATGATGTAGCTGAACTAATAGATGTACTGGAAGCTTTCCTGGGTTTTAACTCCCATCATAAAGCATTTATATTCGGCGTTGGTAGCTTGGGAACTGCACTAATGCATGACTCAGGTCTTGAAAAATATGGATTGGAAATGGTAGCCGGTTTTGATATCCGACCGGAACTTATCGGTACTAAAATAAATGGAATCGGGATATACGCACCCGAAGATTGCGAGGCTTTGAGAAAAACGATGAATGTGCAAATCGGAATCCTGACCGTTCCGGCTGAAAAAGCCCAGGAGGTAGCAGACCGAATGGTAGCGTCCGGAATCCGGGCCATCTGGAATTTTACGCCATTCAGAGTGAAAGTACCTGATGAAATTGTATTACAGGACACTTCACTGTTTGCTCACCTGGCCGTAATGTTTAAAAGATTGAATCAGGACGTTTTATGAAAATCATAGCAGTAGGCTGGAACTACCACGACCACAATAAAGAGATGAATCGGTCGTTTATACCCAAGGAACCAACCATTTTTATGAAGCCTGATTCGGCTCTCCTGAAAGACGGAAAACCTTTTTTTATTCCTGACTTCTCCGAAAGAATTGAATACGAAGCTGAGTTGGTTATCAAAATTAACCGGTTAGGAAAAAATATCGCACCACGCTTTGCTCACCGTTACTACAATGAAGTGACCGTGGGCATTGATTTTACTGCACGGGACCTTCAGCAAAAGCTAAAAGAAAACGGCGCCCCGTGGGAAATTAGCAAAGCTTTTGACTCCTCTGCGGTAATAGGTGAATTTATTCCGATTCCGGATGAATCAAGAAATAATCTGGAATTCCATCTGGACATCAATAACGATACCGTTCAAAGAGGAAATAGTGCTGACATGATTTTTAAGATTGATGAAATAATTGCCTATGTCAGTCACTTTTACACGTGGAAATGCGGAGACATGATTTTACCGGGAACCCCCCCCGCGGTTGGCCCGGAAAAAAACATTGCCCACCTCCAG
>JAUZOF010000043.1 GCA_030706585.1 Bacteroidota bacterium | reverse complement strand
CTTTTTGCTTTGCAAGCATCTTTAAACGAGCATATGACGGCTTGAAAGACAACAAGAAAACCGGCTTAGTCGGATAATCACGCACTAGCTTAGATAGGAAAAGACGAAAGAAATCATAGGTCTCTCCCACCGTAAGATCGTCTTTGGAACCTGCTAAATCATTCTCTACGTACAACACAATTGCTTTAGGATTGAAGCCCCTTGCAATTGCATCATAATTATAAAGCATATCCCTGATAGCAGCACCGCCATAGGATCGTCTGATAATTTTCAGTGGAGACATGTCCCGAACAATACTATCCCACAAATTAATGGATGAACTTCCAAGAAAAAGCACATCACAGCTGCGATCAGTCAACGTCCGGTTGATGCCCCTGTAAACATCAATATCTTTTTCATAGCGATTGATCCATGACATAGCATCTGTATGTTGCACCTCCAGATATTCTTTAAAACGGAGAGAATCGGTTCGATTCTGGGCATCCATAATACCGGAATATAACATACATAGTAAGCTGATTAATAGCCCCAAATACCGCTTCATACATTTCATTTTTTACAAATAGAATAAACTGTTTATTTTTCAAAGATAAGTTCTGACATAACCGGATTATGATCAGAAAGATAGGGACGACCTTCCACTTTATCGGCAATTACACGATATTTAGAAACACTAAATCCTTTGTTGAAAAATATATAATCAATTAAGGGTCGTTCGCTGAGAGGAAGACGGCCATAATCATGAAAAGTCCAATCCGGGCCATAAACTATTGGCGAAACCAACCTGCTATCCTTCCAGCCAGCACCTACAATATAAATAATTGGGTCCGAATCAGGAGTACCGTTAAAATCTCCGGTAATAATTGTGGGTAAGGATGGCGCCAGCTCCTTTGCTTTGTTCAGCAACAACCGGGCACTTTCGTGTCGGGCAATCTGACCCATATGATCGAAATGCGTATTAAAAACAGCAAAAATCTTTCCGTTAAATTTATCTTTAAGGATCGCCCAGGTCACAATTCGCTCACAGGCAGCATCCCAACCTTTCACTCCTATTATTTCAGGAGTCTGACTTAGTCCGTAGTTTCCTTGTCTGATTATCTCGAATCTATCTTTGCGAATAAACAAAGAACTATATTCTCCTTTTTCTTTACCATCAGCACGTCCAACCCCAATTTGAACATAACCAGGCAAACCCTTTTTCAAATCGTCCAACTGATTTTTCAACACTTCTTGCATTCCAATCAAACCGGGAGCATAGTAGTTGAGCATCAGTATCACATTATCTTTACGATATTGCCAGTTATTCAAACTATCCGACTGACTATCGAGACGGATATTGAACGTCATGACATCAATGGAGTGAATCGTTTTTTTTGCGTTGGCTATAGTAAATAGTCCCAGGAGGAAGAGCACACAGATCCCCACCTTCATCTTTCCGTTCATATTCTTATTCATTTTTCCTTTTATAATTAAACCCTGATTATTTGCCTTGTAGAGTAAAAGATGTTTTCTGCAAATCCCGGCTATTGGCTCCTATCATCAGATCGAATTCACCCGGTTCGCTTACGTACTGAAGATCGTAGTTATAAAATTTCAACATATCCGGAGTAATCGTAAATGTTACTTTTTGCGATTGGCCTGCTTTGAGATATATTTTCTGAAAACCTTTCAGCTCTTTCACGGGACGGGTAACTGACCCAACCTTATCGTGCAGGTAAAGTTGTACAACTTCCGATCCATCCACTTTTCCTGCGTTAGTCAAAACAACAGACGCCGTGATGGAACCTTGGTTTGTCATCGTGTTCCGACTCAATTCGATAGATCCATACGAGAATTGGGTATATGATAGTCCGTATCCAAAAGGATAAAGAGGTTCATTGTCTACATCAAGATAATCGCTACGAAATTTTTCAAACCATTTCCCCTCAGGCAGAGGCCTGCCTGTATTTTTGTGAGCGTAGTAAATTGGAATTTGCCCGACATTTTTCGGAAATGTCATTGTCAGTTTTCCACTTGGATTTGTTTTTCCAAAGAGTACATCTGCAATTGCATATGCAGATTCTGACCCTCCAAACCAAACATGCAAAATAGCTGGAAGATTAGCCTGTTCCCAGTTGAGTGTTGTGGGTCTCCCCGCAAAATAAACTAAAACTACCGGCTTACCAGTACTCATCAATGCTTGAAGCAATGTTTTCTGTACATCCGGAAGATCAAGGTTTGTCCGGCAGCTACTCTCTCCGCTCATTTCAGAAGACTCTCCCATTGCGGCAACAATTACATCCGATTGTTCCGCTATTTTCAACGCTTCATCCAAAAGTTCTCGATCGGAACGACCATCACGATGCAAGTCTCTGCCAAACATTGTAGCTCGTTTTTCATAGGCTGTATCGGCCACCAAATTACTCCCTTTCGCATACATTATTTGAGCTTTGCCTGCAACAGCCTGTTGCAATCCCTCCATCAAAGTCGGCACATTTGCATGGACAGCTGCTACACTCCAAGTACCTACCATATTGGCTCGATTATTGGCAAGCGGACCAATAAGGGCAATCCGGCCTGTCATTTGTAAAGGCAGCAGGTTATTTTCATTCTTAAGCAACACAAAACTTTCAGCTGCAACCTGACGGGCAAATGCTCTGTGTTCTGGAGAAAAAATATCATATTTAGGCCGGTTCAGATCACAATATTTATATGGATCGTCAAAAAGGCCAAGCTTATATTTTGCTTCCAAAATACGCCTACATGCCCTATCGATAGTTTCAACCGTAACCTTTCCTTCCAGAATAGATTTTTTCAGTGTTTTTACAAACCCGTCACTCACCATATCCAGATCAATTCCGGCATTCAGAGCACGCGCCGACACATTTTGCAAATCGCCGATACCATGCTCTACCATTTCGGAAATGCCGGTAAAATCTGTCACTACAAAACCATTAAAGCCCCATTGTTTACGCAAAACATCAGTCATCAACCATTTATTTGCAGTTGCCGGAATTCCGTCCACTTCATTAAACGAAGCCATTATGCTACCTGCTCCGGCCTGAATTGCGGCCTTATAGGGCGGAAAATAATCATTATACATTTTCAGATGACTCATATCCGTCGTATTATAATCGCGTCCTGCTTCGGCAGCACCGTAGAGTGCGAAATGCTTGACACAAGCCATCATCTCAGTTTTATTTTTCAGAGCCACGCCCTGATACCCCCGAACCATTGCCTTTGCTATTTCGGAACCAAGAAAAGGATCTTCGCCACTACCTTCTGCAACACGACCCCAACGCGGATCGCGGGCAATATCAACCATGGGACTAAAGGTCCAATTAATACCATCGGCTGTTGACTCAATGGCTGCAATACGAGCAGACTGTTCTATCGTTTTCATGTTCCAGCTGCATGACAATCCCAGAGGAATCGGAAAAACTGTTTCATAACCATGCACCACATCCATCCCAAACAACAAGGGTATACCCAAACGACTGTTTTCCACGGCCAACTTCTGGACTTCTCTAATCTTATCGACACCTTTCAAGTTGAAAAGTCCTCCGACTTCGCCTTTTCTGATTTTTTCAGCTACATCGCTACTCTTAGCAGTTCCTGTCACAATCTCACCCGATACTGGCAAATTAAGCTGACCAATCTTCTCCTCCAAAGTCATTTTTTCCATCAGCTTATCTATAAAGATTTTCATCCTATTATCTGTCGCTTGAGCCAAAGCCGCAACAGCCACAAGCATAAACGACAAGACAAACAAACCTTTTTTTCTTAACTTCATACTATTGTTTAATATTAGAAATACAATAAAAAAGGTGCCCAAATTAAGCTTGGGCACCTTCGTAAAACCAAACTACCACCTTATAAAAAAACTAAAAAGAATGTGTTTTGACTACAAACATCAACCATTAGAAATTTGGATTCTGAACTAAGACTCCCTTCGATTTATCTATTTCATCCTGAGGAATAGGCAGTAATGCGTGTTTGGCCTGATAATTGACCTTTCCTACAGCATGCAGCACATCGGCTGCAATTCCCCAACGTACCAAATCATAGAAACGTCCGCTTTCGAGACCTAGTTCGACTCTCCGTTCATGACGGATGGAATCGCGTAATACGTTCTGAACTAACGAAGTTACCTTAGGCAAAATGGTAGCGTTAGTACCGCGGGCACGGGCTCTTACCATTTCCAGATAATTCGAGGCTTCTGACGACTTACCCAATTCATTCGCCGATTCGGCAGCCATAAGTACTACGTCGGCATAGCGGATAATGCGAATATTAACCCAGAACCCTTCTTTAGTATACAAAGCACGTTTTGCAGGATCAGTGTACGCCTTTTTATTAAAATAAGCCCCATTAGCAGACGACACCGGAGACTCTCCATATGGAGCATTTGTATTTGCAGCGGTAATTGGTTCAGTTGTCGAATGACGAAAGTAGAGTAAAGTGGCATCTTTACGGGGATCGCCGGACTCAAAGGCGTCGCCTAATTCCTTCGTTCCCATGTGCCAACCCCATCCAAGATTCCATTGGCCTGAACCACGAACACCCTGCACCTGACAGAACTGACTGCCGATAGTCAGGCTGGCGGGCAAAGACGCAGTGGATGTACATTGTAATTCAAACACTGATTCTGAAGAGTTTTCTCCCGCGTCGGTAAAAATTTTGTCATACGGAGTATTCAGGTTATAAAGACCCGAATTGATCACTTCAGTTGACGCTGCATACATATTAGCCCAGTCGTTCCTCATCATATAAGTACGGGCATGCAAAGCACGGGCAGCCCCCCAAGTGAGACGACCCACATACTGCGACGACCAGCTTTGCGGTAATAATTTTTCTGCTTCCGTAAGGTCAGCATCAATTTGTTGGTATATTGCAGAAGCTGCCGATTTTGCCACATTCGCCTGAGAGGCATCTGTAATTTTAAACGTAACCAAAGGCACATCGCCGAATGCTCTAACCAGATTGAAATAGCAATAGGCTCTGAAGAAAAGGGCTTCGCCCCTCAGTTTATTGGACAAATCATCGGTAGTTCCCTGAGTTTTAATATCGGCCAAAACAGAGTTCGATTGATAAATGATGGTATAATTATGAGACCAGTATGCCTTGACCGATCCGTTATTATTCACATAATTGAAATTATCGAACATTTCAGCCATATCGGCGCCATCCGATGCAGTACTCCCTTTTTCAGAATCTTCCGAACGCATGCATTCTACGGCAAAAGCAGGAATACCAGCCGTGATATTATAGCTACGCATCAGCGTGTAGATACTAAACACCTGTCCTTCAAGCCCGCCACCCGGGGCATCATCGGCAGTAAACTGACCTTGCGGTTTAAGGTCTAACAGATTATTACAACTAATGCCTATCAGAGCCATTGAGGCGAACGAGGCAATGGTTATATATTTTCTAAAATTCATATTCGTTTGCTTTTAAGGTTAGAAAGTAAGATTAATCCCCATCGTATAAGTTACAGGCATCGGATAACTACCGTTGTCTACACCAAATGCAGTAGCCGATCCACCCAGTTCGGGAGTATAACCAGTGTTATGTTTCCAGGTTTTCAGGTTCTGAATATTGGCGTATACTTTCAGGTCTTTTACTGCCACCTTACGGAGCAATTGCTTGCTGAAATTATATGCCAACTGAACGTTTCTGATACGGAAGAAACTACCATCTTCCACATAATAGTCGGAGTTCATATTGTTGATGGTATGCTTGGTATTCAGCAGCGGTTGCCAGTTGGAGGTACCTTCACCATGCCAACGATCCATGCGTTGAGCCATAAAGTTGAACTGCGACCAGTTGTAGTTATCCCATGTACGGTAAATCTGACTACCCCCCTGTCCCATCATTTCTACGTTCAGTTCGAGGTTTTTATAGCTCACGCCGAAATTCACGCCATAAGTCACATCCGGAGTCGGGTTTCCGATCATAGTACGGTCGGACGTAGTAATTTTGCCATCACCATTCACATCTTGGAATTTCAGGTCACCCGGAGTTACTTTAGCCAAGGTGTTGGTCGGAGAATTAGCTATATCCGTCAGCGACTGATATACGCCGGCTACTTTGTAGCCATAAAAATAACCGATTGGATACCCTGCCTGTGTATAGCTTTGACTCTTGTCGCCGTCGATAATGGCATATCCTTGTTGCAACAATCTGACTACTTTGTTATTGAGAGTAGTAAGGTTACCTCCGATGTGATACGTAAAATCTCCAATCTTATCATTCCAGTTTACAGAAAACTCCACTCCTTTGTTTTCAATTTCACCTAAATTTCCGATACCGGGCACGGTTCCCGACAAACCCGGAACTTTTGCCAATAGATCTTTAGTGTTTTTCTTATAATAAACACCTTCGAAATGTAAGCGGGAACGGAACATATTTGCTTCCAAACCAGCTTCCCACGCTTCTACTTTTTCCCAACGCAAACTCGAGTTAGGCAGGTATGACAGCTGATAGCCCGGAATAATGGTGTTGCCGAACACCGCCGATGAACTGTTTTGTAAAATCGGATCTGCCGGGTATGCCGTATCCATGTTCTGGTTACCCAATGTTCCCCACGAGCCTTTCAGTTTCAAAGAATTGAGCCAGGTAAGACTTTTCATAAAATCTTCTTCGGACATCAACCATCCGGCACCTGCCGAATAGAAATTCTGCCAAGTGTTGTGCGTATATGAGAATGCTGAGGAACCATCGCGACGGAAGGATGCATTCAACAAATACTTGCTTTTATAATTGTACAAAATACGTGCAAGAGCTGAAACAGTCGAACGTTCCCATTGTGTACTTGCGTTGGTGGCTGTTCCTGCATCCCCAATGCTCACGTACCATTTATCGGAATTATCGGCAATTACCAGTCCGTCACCTTGCTGACGAGCCGCATCCAACCGTTCCAGTGCATTGTAGAACGTGGTAAAACCTGCAGTTGCAGTTACACTGTGTAACCCAAATTTATTGCTGTAGGTGAGCAAATAATCGCTCTGAATTTTCTTTTCATTTTGTTTATACTGGCTTACGGCTGTTTTGCCTGTGCCAAGAGTAGTGACATAACCAACAACATCAGCATCATATAATTTTACGATCGGAGTAAAAGTACGGCTGTTGTACGATGAATAATCCATCGAGAACATGGCTTTGAAAGTGAAATTTTTCAGAAAGTTAAATTCACCGTAGATATTACCCGATCCGCGATAATTTTCGGCTCTGGTTTTGTTAGCTCTCAAATCCACATCCACCATCGGATTGGTGATCTGTGCCTTTTGAAAAGGAGGCAACACAGAGTAAAGTCCATATTCATCATTATAAACGGATCCTACCGGTGATGAACGGACAGCATTGAGCACCTCTTTGGTATCGGCCGGCAACATGCGGGCTCCGTTAAACTGAAAACCAACCTTAAAGTCTTTGGTTACATTATAATCGTTGCTCAGGTTGACGGTCATCTTGCTGAATTTCTCGTGCTTGATATTTCCTTCTTCGCTGGCATAGCCCAAACCCAGATAGCTACGTTGTTTTCCCGTAGAACCGGTAATACTAATATTATTATTGGTTAAAAAACCGGTCTGGAAAATTTGGTTCTGCCAGTTGGTATCTGCCGTCCATTTAGAAAAATCGAAGGTGGCAGTTCCTTCATTTGTCAACTGTTCGTTATACAGTTCTTTGAACTGAGCTGCATTTGCCATAGCAATTTTATCGCTCACAGCTTTCCATCCGAAAGAGCTGTTGATATTTACTACCGTTTGTCCTTCTTTTGCCCTTTTGGTACTGATAATGATTACCCCATTTGCTCCACGTACACCAAAGATTGCCAGAGAAGAAGGATCCTTCAGTATTTCCATCGACTCGATATCTTCAGGGTTCAGATAGCTGACGTTATCGGTAAACAATCCGTCAACGATATAGAGAGGTTTGTAGCCGTTGATTGAATTCGTACCACGGATACGGATTTCAGGATCGGCACCGGCACGTCCGGAATTAACCACCTGAACGCCGGAAACTTTACCCTGTAAAGACGAAATGGGATTGGTGGCAGGTTTGTTGGCTATATCACCAGCCTTGACGTTAGTAATAGAACCTGTTAAGTCCCGTTTTTTTGCACTACCGTAACCGATCACTACCGTTTCGCCCAATACCTGGGAGTTATCTTTCAGCGATACATTTATTACGCCCTGGCTTCCGACTTTTTTAGTCTGGCTTTCCATGCCAATAAACGAAAAAACCAATATGTTGTCAGGAGATACCGACAGGCTGAATTTTCCATCCACATCGGTAATGGTTCCGATGGTTTTCCCCTGGATGGAAATGTTGACGCCCGCGAGAGGTTGATTGTCTGAATCAGTCACTTTTCCTGTCACCGTTTTCTGCTGGGCCATTGCATTGACGCCTGCAAAAAGAAGACAGAACAAGAAGAAGTGCCTGAGTTGTTGTAGGCTCATCTGTCGAAATAGATGTAAAAAATTCATATTCTTCATTGTATTAAATTGTTAATAATCCCGGTTAAACAAGTTAAAGCAAGCAAACAGTCGTTATGTTGTTCTTCGTGGGCCCTTAGTACGAATAGTTACAGCAACCACCACTTACTCCCTTTGACAGGCAACCGCAGCAAAGGTATTCCTCCTTGATTAACGGATATAAACAAATGGGTTCACCACAACTACGACATCCTATATTTTTAACAAATGCGACACCTCATGTTTACTACTCAAATAATATTAATATATTATTATACAATTGATTAACAACATAAAAAAAATACACAAAATAGCATCTAAAACACACAAATGAGAAGTCGAACAGGATCAAAAAGCAAAGGATGAGGTCTATTTTGGCTTTACAGGATATTCATTCCCTGATACTTTTTATCATTTTTGAGGGTGGCATCCGTTACAATAGAGATTATTTGTGCGGTTGGCACCAAATGAACAGAATCTTGGCTTGTGTTCGGCAAGACGAAAAAGCCGGGTTGTTCAGTTGCACTGAACAGCCCGGCTATACTTCAACGTCGAATAAAGCAGAAGGGTCTCTCCTATTCTATTTCGATAAAATACTCGTTCAAAATCTGGTTAGGTTTCAGATCGATCTTTTTACGGAGCCGATAACGGTTATTCTCCACTGCCCGCACAGAAAGGTTCATCAACGAGGCGATATCTTTGGTATCCAAATTCAGTTTCAGGCAGGCGCAGAGCCGTAAATCGTTCGGTGTAAGCTCTGGATGTTTTTCTTTCAGACGTTTAAAAAATAAACTATGCTTTTGTTCGAACTGAATCATAAACATTTTCCAGTCCTCTTCAGCATCCAGCCGGTCGGAGAGTAGTCGGCTCATTTTCTGGAAGAGCGGAATCATGCTCTTCTGTGTGTTTTTCTCCGACATATTTTCCACCATCTCTTTCAAATGAAGAATTAGCTCGTTCTTGCGAATGATAAAAGACGTCTGGGTCAATAGCTCCCCGTTTTTTGCCTCAATTTCGCCTTGTAAACGTTCGTTCATATTGCGCAAATGCTCGGCCTCCAACATGCGCAGTTGCTGCATCTGTATATTTCGAAAACGACGTATGACGTAATAGCGGATCAGGTAGGCAATGCCTGCCAGCAAGAGAATATAGAATATCCAGGCCCATACAGACCGATACCAAGGTGCACGTATGTCGAACTGGTATTCGGTGATAGCAGAATAATTCCCTAACCCATCGGTAGAACGCACCTGAAAGACATAATGTCCCTGAGGAAGACGGGCATAAGATACGCTGTTGGTAGTAACTGGATCGCACCACCGGTCATCCACATTGGCATTCTTCAGTCGGTATTGCACCATCAAAGCTTGTGCAAAGGCATTTCTTACGGTAAAGTTAATCGTCACGCTATTATAGGCGTATCCGATAGAAGCCTCCTCATTCACAGAACAGTAAACAGGCTCCCGCTCCAGCCCAGTAGCCTTTACCGCCTCCAGAAAAGGTGGAACCAAACGGGTCGAGAGGTTGCTGCGACGAACCTTACTCAGGGTATGGGTTGCAAAACCATCATCGAGACAAAGGAGCGAAAGCGAATCATTCAGCATGGAAATATTCTCGTACTCATTCACAAACGAGAGCGAATTGTTTTCCAGGCGGTACGATTCCTCTATCCGGCATTTATACCCGTCGTAGAAGAATCGGCAGATGGCATTTCCGGTAATGGCCCAATTGATATCGTCACGAATAGGAACAATGTTCTTGATATCGCTCAGATTGGCAAAACAACGGCTCAACGTGGCATCTTGCTGCAGACGGTTTCGGGTTTCGTTATAGGTCCAGAAATGGTTTCCCCCGACCAGCAAAATACGTTCGCCAGCTTTAAACAAACGTATCTGAGCAGGCAGCGACGGATCGTTTTTTTTCGAAAAACAGGTAATGTATTTAAATCGGGTTGCCGCATCGTCGAGGCGGCATTTATAAATGGCATGCGACGTCGTCTCGAGCCAGATATTGCCTAGATAATCGGTTTCGGCACGCAGGATCGACTCCGGTATCTGGGTCATCGAGTGCAGGGATTGCGTTGTTTTATCATACACATATAAACTGTGATAAGTGACGATGAATTGGTAAATCCTGCCTCTGATAATACTTTCGAATATCCGAAAAACGCCGGTATGGATTTGCGGCAGTGGAGACGAAACCGTAAGTCCCTTACTAATCTCTTTCACCCCGCTGTTATGTCCAAAATAGAGCCGATCGCCTATTTTAGAAAAAGACCACACCTGCCCCTGAGTTCCCTCTATAAATTTAAGCTTTGAGAACAGATCTGGATCATTCAAAGCATCACTGGAGACAACAAATACTCCCTGATTAGTTCCCAACAGCAAATGTCCGTTCCATAACGTTGCGGCATATACACTTCCGGCATCTTTTTCATTCGATTTATAGAAGCTGAAACCTTCTTTGTACAGAATATATGACAGGCCTCGGTCCATGGCCACCCACACATTATGCTGATAATCCTCGAAGAGAGCCTGTACGGTATTGTTTTGCAATGAATTTCCTGTATTAAAATGATTAATCAGTTGTCCGGTCTCACTCACTTCGTACACTCCATTCAACAGGGTACCAAGAAAATAGCTGCGTTTATGCTCCGAATAGATACCACAGTTCAGCTCCGTACCTTTCAACCGTTCTGACAGTCCGGTATTCCACAGCACAAACCCCGCACCGTTGTACCGGAACAATTTACCGTCGGAGGTACCGACCAGCACCTCATTTTGTCCCAACGGTAGAATGACCCGGACCACAGTGCCTCTGAACAAGTCGCTTCCGGGAATTTTCGCCAGTTGACTTCCCTTTAAGCGGAACAGCGCACCGTTGATTTCCTGCACCCAAAACTCATTGCGCACCTTCAGCAAGAATAAAAAGCCATTCACCGACCTGATCTTGCTGATACGGTTATTCTCGTACAGATAGATATTGCTGAACGATTGAAAATAGACCCGTTTGCCGTCACACCAGATTTTCCAGAAACTTTCGTCGATATTGTTTTTCTTCAACAATCCTGTCAGTGATGTGTATGCAAAGTGTCCAGAAGCATCTCTGTCCCACCGGCCAATTTCGTTATTACCGCCCGTGAATACGGTTTTGTGGGAAACTATGGCTAAAGCGCGTACCATGGGAGAACGTGGAGGCGTATTGAGTGTCCACGACATGCCGTCGCTCTCCAGTAAACCCATATCATTACCGCAATAAATAATACCACGTTCATCCTGTCCCAGCGACCAGTTTTTAGTGGCTGCCTTGTATTGATTTTTGTAAATATTGAGGACCAGAGGTGTAGCACGAGACTGCTCCTCAAACACACTAAAAATAATAAAAAAGAACAGTAACAAGGAGCGTTTAGGGTATGATTTCAGCATAGATAATTAAAAGTTTGCGTGAAATATCCGGGACGATAGTCCAAAAAATCATTACGTAAATAGTGAGTTGCAAAGATACAACAAAAGAGAAAATGTAACTCTTTACTGCAATGATAAACACTACGACATGCTTTCTTGATTGATATATTGAACGCTGATCTCAAGAAAACCAATAATCATCTTTCTATCCCATGTCATTTTTGCACAAAAAATCAAAAATATACGCTTAGTGCAAGGTGCAAGTTCAAAAATAGCTTGTATCTTTGAACCTGAGATTTATGCAGACACAGGAAAGACAAGTAATACTATTGTGGCCAAAGGATAAACTAACAACTGTCGTTAGTTTGCAACAAATTCATTGAATAGGTAAAGACTTAAAACAAGAAGCAATACCTGTTATACAACCTGAAAAGAAGGATATAATAACAGTGAATCTCTTTGTTAAAAAACGCCTTCAAAACCGTACATTTAACTGTACCCCAAAGGCAACTTCCAATTACAAGCAATTGGAAAACAAACAACAAAGACAAAGGTTCACGTTCCGTCCATACCGCCATTAGTTGCAAAATAGCGAGCCGATTTGGCTTGCTATTTTTTTGTTTTATGCCCAACCCTTAGCGGGTCGCCTACAAAAGTCGGATCTATCGGGATAATGCCTACTTATTCACATGCACAACAAAGCGCAAAAAGACTATATCTTCTTGCGCTTTACAGAGACTGACATTTATCAACGGCTATACAAAACTTTCCTAATCGCCACTACCAGCTTATCAATCTCCTCAGTGGTGTTGTAGAATGCAAAAGACGGACGAACAGTAGCCTCCACTCCCAAACGGCGTAATGCAGGTTGGGCGCAATGATGTCCGGCACGAAGGGCTATTCCTTCCTGATCGAGCAAGCGGCCTACCTCTGGTGTCGGAATCCCATCCAGAACAAAAGAAACTACGCTTACCCGTTTTTTCGGATTACCGATCAAACGTAAACCGTCGATCTTGCCTAACTCTTCCCGGGCATATTCGGTGAGATAATGTTCGTATTTCGAAATATTATTTATCCCGATACGGCTGACGTAATCGAGAGCAAACCCCAGTCCTACGGCATCGGCCACATTGGGAGTACCGGCCTCAAACTTAGCAGGAGGTGCATTGAAAACCGTCTCTTCAAAGGTCACATCCTGAATCATATTGCCACCACCCTGCCAGGGAGGAATAATATCCAACAACTCTTTCTTGCCAAAAACTACCCCAATACCATTCGGAGCATAAATCTTATGACCTGAAAAGACGAAGAAGTCGGCATCCAGTTCCTGGACATTGATGGGAGTATGAGCCACTGATTGTGCACCGTCGATCAGCACCCTGGCTCCCCAGCGATGTGCCGATTCGATCATCTGTTTCACCGGAGATATGGTACCGAAGGTATTGTTTACCTGCCCGATAGAAACAAATTTGGTACGCGGCCCGAGCAGCTTTTCGTAATCTTCAAGTAACACGTCGCCATTGTTGTTGATAGGTATCGGAACCAGTTTGGCTCCTTTTTCCTTGGCTAATTGTTGCCACGGCACAATGTTCGCATGATGGTCGAGCGTAGAAACAATGATTTCATCGCCCGGCTGAATAAATTTCCATCCGTACGTTTGCGTCACCAGATTAATTCCCTCGGTTGTTCCGCGAACGAATATAATCTCTTCCGTCGATGAAGCACCAATGAAGCTCTTCACTTTTTCACGAGCTTTTTCGTAAGCATCGGTCGAGCGGGCGGCAAGCGTATGAGCTGCCCGGTGAATATTTGAATTGTCCTGTTCATAGAAACGGGCTATCCCGTCGATCACCTGTCTCGGCTTCTGGGTAGTAGCTGCATTATCAAACCATATAAGGTCTTTCCCGTTCACTTTCTGATGAAGAATGGGAAAATCGTTGCGGATAGAGTTGACATCCAGATAATCGTTATCCGTGTAACGAATCTGTTGATCGCGACCGAACGCATAATTTGAAAATGTAGAAGGCACAAATCCGGCCTTTGATCCGTTAGAAAGTGCCTGATCGGTATCGCCCTTTTTGTCCGGGGCAAAATTGAACTTCTGCTGCGGCAGACCTCCCGTAAACAAGCTAAGGTCGAAAGCAAGAGCATCATCAACCGGCTCAACAACCGGAGACAACACCTCCTCTTTATTGGCAACACTTTTGAGCACCTCAAAAACAGACTCGAGATGGAGATCGTCCGGAATATTGTTGGCCACTCCCGTTTTGAATTCTTCCCGCTGAAACAGGCTATCGGCCAGTTGGCGAAGGCGACCCGAATTCAATTCTTCACCCGGCTGAAACACATTAATCGCTTGATTTTCAGTTGGCATGTTGTTATTTTTATTGGGAAATCACCTTTCCTAAAGTTCTAAACTTTAGGAAAGTTATGGATAGAAAATTTATCTGTATTTTTATTTTTCAACAGCATTACGATGCTGATAATCATGATAATATCCCACTTCCACATTTTCGAGCACCGCCACGGCATCGTCGGTAAGAGAAGCTAAGGAGAAATATTTGGTCAACAGGTAGGAAGCCACGCCAAACTTATCGAGACCCATCAAACGAGCTGAGAGACTAGGAGCTATTTCGCCCGGAATTCCGGCTTGGTGCAAGCCTACCACACCCTGTTCGTGTTCACCGATGCGTACCAGAATAATACTGGTGGTTCCAACACCGCGATTGGTGAGATATTGACCTTTTATTTCCACCTTATCGCTAGGAATAATGGGGACACCACGCCATGTAATGACCGGAACGCCGTGAATATTGGTGGTTACGGGAGGCACGCCACGCCAGGTGCATTCGCGTTCAAATGCGGCAATAGCACGCGGGTGAGCCACAAAGAAAGCCGGATTTTTCCATACCAGCGACAGCAGTTCGTCCAGATCATCTGGGGTCGGCGAACCGTAGCGGGTACTGATGCGGTAGCCCGGCTCCACGCTGTTGAGCAGCCCGAATGTAGTGTTGTTAATCAATTCCCATTCCTGGCGCTCCTTAATGCTTTCAATGCTCAATCGGACCTGTTGTTCCAGTTGGTTGTATGGATCGTTGTAGAGATCAGATACACGGGTATGCACACGAACGATTGTTTGCAAAGTATTGAGCGAATATTCGCGGGGATTTTCCTCGTAGTCGATGTATGTCTCAGGAATAATGTTGTCTTCTTCGTGTCCTGAAACCAGGTCGATATGCTTTTCGCCGTGGGTGTTGACGGTCGCTTTCAGACGGAGATGTTCATCTACGGCTTTCTGGAATTGTTCGCGAAAATCGGGAACTTCCTTGGTAATTGTTTCCAGCTCTTCGCTATTCAGCGTAAAGAAAACGCCCGGAGTAATGGGGCGCACTGTCACTGACGCCGGTTTATCGGAAATAAGATCGGCCTCGCCGAAATATTCACCCTGAGTCAGAATACCAATACGCAGATCTTCACCATGCGGACCTTTGCTTATAATTTCCACTTGACCCTTGGCAACAATGAAAAATTTCTGATCGTCACCCTCGTTAATCAGGTTTTGCCCCAGTTCCACTTCTTCGATAGCGAAACGTTTAGCAAGACGATTCACAATATTTTCGTCGATATTCGAAAACAGGGGAATCCGGCGTAAAGAATCG